>DATGDO010000187.1:0-3828 GCA_035310805.1 Solirubrobacterales bacterium | reverse complement strand
GACGCCTTGCAGGCGGCTGCCGTCACCGCGGCGGCTCGCCGCTCCGGGATCACCACGCCCGCGGCGCCGGCAACCTCGGCCGCGCGGCAGACGGCCCCGAGGTTGTGGGGATCCTGGATCCGGTCCAGGGCGACGACCAGGGCGCCCTCGCCGTCGAGCAACCCGGCCGGATCGGCGTAGGGAAAGGGATCGACCTCGGCGACGACGCCCTGGTGGTCGGGCGACCCGCAGAGGCGCTCGAGCTCCTCGGCCGGCGTCTCGGGAGCGCGCAGGACTCGATGGACCCGGCGCCTGCCCCGCTCCGCCTCGGCCACCGGGCGCCGGCCGTAGATCAGCTCGCGCTCGGGCACCGCTAGCCGCGCCTGACGAGCCGGGCGCCCCCGGCCTCGTCGCGGACCTCCCAGCCCATCGCCGAGAGCTCGTCGCGGAGCGCGTCGGCGCGCTCGAAGTCCTTCGCGGCCCTGGCCCGCTCGCGGTCTGCGAGCAGCCCCTCCGCCTCGGCGGGCGGCCCCTCCTCCTCCCCGAGCAGGGAGTCGAGCCCGAGCAGCGGCAGGAGCTCGGCGAGCACCTCGCGCGCGCCGGACAGCTCCCGCCTGTTCCCCTCCGCGACGATCTCGAAGACCACGGCGAACGCCTGAGGCGTGTTGAAGTCGTCGGCGAGCGCGTCCAGGAAGGCCTGCCGCCTCTCGAGCAGGAAGGGATCCGTCTCGCCGCCCGGCGCGTCCCGGAGGTAGTTGCGGATCCGCTCGACGCGGGCGGCCGCCTCCGTGAGCTGCTCGTCGGAGAACGCCAGGGGCTGGCGGTAGTGGCCGGAGGCGAGGTAGGCGACAACCGTCTGCCCGCCGTAGCGCTCGATCGCCTCGGAGAGCTGGAAGATGTTGCCGACCGACTTCGACATCTTCTCCTCGTCGAGCTGAACCATCCCGTTGTGCATCCAGAGGCGGGCGAGCGGCAGGCCCCGAGCCGCCTCGGTCTGCGCGATCTCGTTCTCGTGATGGGGGAAGACGAGGTCGATCCCGCCGCCATGGATCGCGAAATCGGGGCCGAGCTCCTTCTCGGACATGGCCGAGCACTCGATGTGCCAGCCGGGGCGGCCCTCGCCCCACGGTGAGGGCCAGGAGGTGTCCTCGCCCTCCTTGTGGCCCTTCCAGAGGGCGAAGTCGAGCGGGTCCTCCTTGAGCGAGGCCGTCCCGGCCTCCTCCCCCTGATCCATCTCCCCGGGATCCCGGTTGGAGAGCTTGCCGTAGCCCTCGAAGCTCCGCACGCGGAAGTAGACGTCCCCGTTCGCCCGGTAGGCGTGCCCCGACTCGATCAGCGCCTCGATCAGGGAGACGATCTCCCCGATCGTCTCCGAGGCGAGCGGCTCGGCGTCGGGCCGACCGAGCCCGAGCGCGTCGGTGTCGGCGATGTAGGCGGCGGCCATCTCCTCCGCGTACTCGCCGGAGGGCCTGCCGGCCTCGCGCGCGGCGTCGTAGATCTTGTCGTTGATGTCGGTGACGTTGATGACCAGCCTGGCGTCCAGCCCCTGGTTCTCCAGGAAGCGCTTCAGCAGGGTGAAGACGACGAACGGCCGCGCGTTCCCGATGTGGATCCGGCCGTAGACCGTCGGCCCGCAGGCGTAGATCCCGACCTTGCCGGGTTCCCGGGGCACGAGCTCCCGGGTCTTGCCGCTGAGCGTGTCGTGGATGCGAATGCCCGCCACGCCGCGGATGCTATTCGGGCGCGGAAATACGCATATTCCGCACGGAATCCGGATATCACCGCAAAAATGTGGGCGGGAACAGCCGTTCGGGCCGATACCCTGGGGCGGCCTTGACCCAGGCAACGCTCGAGGATCAGCGCCTGCGCGCGGTGGAGGACGCCTTCGCATCGCTCCCCGACCGCTACCTGGGAGCCGCGCCCGGCTTCCAGGCGAGCTACCGCATAGAGCTGGATGACCTCGGGCTGAGCTGGGCCGTCGAGCTGACCGAGACCGACTGCGAGGTCACGGCCTCGCCCGAGCGCGACCCGGACGCCGTCATCGGCACCGACGCCGCCACCTGGCTGGAGCTGCGCGAGGGCCAGCTCTCGGGGATGGACGCGTTCCGCTCCCGGCGCCTCTGGGCCCGGGGAAACCTCGACCTCGCGGTCGCCTTCGAGGGTCACTTCAGGCTTCCCAACGGCCGTCCGCCCCTGCTTCGCATCCACGAGGTGAAGGCCGGCAAGGCGCGGCTCTCGACGCTCACGGCCGGCGACGGGATCGAGACCGTCATCCTGATCCACGGCCTGGGCAGCAACAAGACCAGCTTCTTCGAGACCGTCTCCGCCCTCACCCCCGAGTACACGGTGCACGCGATCGACCTGCCCGGCTTCGGCTCGTCGTCGAAGCCGCTGCGGGCGCCTTACGACTCGGCCTGGTTCGCCCGCGCCGTGGGCCGGTTCATGGACGCCGAGGGCATCGGCCGCGCGCATCTCGTCGGCAACTCGCTGGGAGGACGGGTGGCCATCGAGGTCGGCCTGCAGTCTCCCGAGCGCGTCCAGAGCCTCAGCCTGCTCTGCCCCTCGATGGCCTGGCGGCGGCGGCGTCACTTCGTGCCCCTAGTCAAGCTGCTGCGACCCGAGCTCGCTGCGATCCCCCACACCTTCGGGGACGTCCTGGTGCGACAGCAGTTCTGGAGCATGTTCTCTCGCCCCGAGCGGATCCACCCCTCCGCGGCCGACGTCGCGGTGGAGGAGTTCCTCCGCACCTACCGCTCCGTCAACGCCCGGGTCGCCTTCCACGCCTCGGCGCGCCACATCTATCTCGAGGAGCCCAAGGGCCCGAAGGGGTTCTGGACCCGCCTGCCCGAGCTGGAGCCGCCGTCGATGTTCCTCTGGGGAGACGAGGACCCCCTGGTCCCCCTCGGCTTCTCCCGCTGTGTCAGGGACGCTCTGCCGCACGCGCGCCAGGTCGTGATCGAGCAGTGCGGCCATGTGCCCCAGGTCGAGCATCCCGTCGACGCCAACACGCTGATCCGCGACTTCATCGGGCATGCGCAGGCCTCCGCGGCGGAGCGCGCAGCCCGCCGGCTCGGCAGGGCCGCCCGCCGGCTCCAGGTCCGGATCAACGGCAACGGCAGCCTGAACGGCAACCTCAGCCGGAACGGCAAGGACCCCGAGGTCACCGTCGACGCCAGGTAGAGCCAGTCGCCGGGGCTGGGGCTAGAAGGTGCGCAGCCGGCGTCCGCCGACGTAGCGGGTGCCGGCGGGCTCGCCGGGCGGCGCCTGCTCCGGGATCCTCTGGGGGGCGGGCTCGCCGCCTTCGGGCTGGGGCTGATCGGGCACTCCTCCACTGAGTGCCTCGCTCCGGGCCCGCTCGACCTTCTCATGGACCTCCCGCTGGGCGCGGGCGCGGGCCTCCGCCTCCCGGGCCACCCGGTCGGCGAGCCTGCGGACCCGGTCCTCGGATTCGCGGCGGGCCTCGTCGGCCGCCTCGCGCACCCTGCGCTCCGTCTCCCGGCGCAGCCGATCGGCCTCGGCCCTCTCGCCGTCCGCGGCGGCCGCAGCCCGCTCCTCCGCGGCGATCGCCCGCTGCTCGGCCTCGTTCAGGCGTGACCTGAGCTCCTCGAGCTGCCGCCCGGCCTCCGCCGTGCGGTCCAGGGCCTCCCGGGCGCGGCTCTCGACCCGCTCACGTGCCTCCTTGACCGCGCTCTCGAGGCGCTGGCGGGCCTCCCGCCTAAGCCTTTCGAGCTCCGCCTCGCCGTGTCGGCGAGAGGCGTTGCGCTCCTCCTCCGCCTTCGCCGCCTCAGCCTCAGCCCGGCTCAGCCGCTCCGCGAGCTTCGAGAGCTGGCCCTTGGAGCGCTCCTGGGC
>DATGDO010000186.1:0-15144 GCA_035310805.1 Solirubrobacterales bacterium | reverse complement strand
AAGCATGTTCGAGATGAACACGATCGTTCTGGCCCTGGACGGCTCGGAGGGGGCCGAGCGGGCAATCCCCCTGGCCGTCGGGCTCGCCCGAGAGAGCAAATCGAGGATCGTGATCGCCCACGTCGACGAACGGATGGGGACCAGGGGCCAGGCCCCGATAGACATCGAGGAAGAAAGGATCCGGGCGGAGATTCAGTCCCTCGCCAAGGACCTCGCCGCGCAGGGAATCGAGGCGAGGATCGAGATCGGGGAGATGATCTCCCTGGGAGCCGAGATCGCCCACGCGATCGCGGAGATCGCGGAGCAATCGAAAGCGGACCTGATCGTGACGGGGACACGCGGCCATTCCGAGATCGCGGGGCTGTTCGTGGGCAGCGTCACCCAGCGCCTGCTCCACATCGCCAAGCAGCCCGTCCTGGCGGTTCCCGCCCCCGATCAGTGAGCGCCATCGGATTCCTCCCCCCTTGCTCCCTTCGTCGCCCGAGCCGGTCCACCGCTTCCCAGGAGCCACCCCCAGCCGCGTGACGTGCCTACGCCGACGCCCTGACCCGGTAGGGGGCGAACACCGGTGAACGCTTCTCGTTGAACGCCTCAACGCCCTCGCGGGCCTCGTCGGTATCGACGAAGAGCCCGAGCCCGCTGAAGGCGAGCTGGCCGAGTCCAGCGATGTGCTCGGTGTCGGCGTTGAACGACTGCTTCAGGAAGCGCAGGGCGGTCGGAGAGAGGGCGAGGATCTCGTCCGCCCAGCGGCGGACCTCCGCCCGCAGCTCGCCGGGCGGAACCACCCGGTTGACGAGGCCCCAGCGCTCGCCGGTCTCCGCGTCGTAGCGGCGACACAGGAACCAGATCTCCCTCGCGCGCTTCTCGCCCACGACGCGGGCCAGGTAGGCGCTACCGAAGCCGGCGTCGAAGGAGCCCACGCGGGGGCCGCTCTGGCCGAACTGCGCCTCGCTCGACGCGACCGTCAGGTCGCAGAGCACGTGCAGGACGTGGCCGCCGCCGATCGCGTAGCCGTTCACCGCGGCGATCACCGGCTTCGGGATCTCGCGGATCAGACGGTGGAGGTACTCGACCTCGAAGAGCCCGGACTCGGAGGGGCCGTAGTCGCCGCTCTCGGCGCGCTGCTTCTGATCGCCTCCCGTGCAGAAGGCACGGTCGCCGGCGCCGGTGAGGCAGACCACCCCCACGTTCGGGCTCGCCCAGGCGTCCTTCAGACAGCTGATCAGCTCGTCGACCGTCCGGGCCCTGAAGGAGTTCATCCGATCCGGGCGGTCGATGGTGATCCAGGCGAGGCCGTCCTCGACCTCGTAGCGCACATCCGTCAGTTCCCGCATCTCGCTCCTCCTCGTCGTCTCTGTGTGCCGGCCGCAGGCTAGTGCTCCACAGGCGAGGCGATCCGGTCGACCGGCGTCAGCCACGGTGGGACAATCCCGCCGATCCCATGACGCCGTCGGGCAAGTACACCCAGCGGGGACCGGAACGGACCGCTCTGGTCACCGGCGGCGGCCGCGGGATCGGACGTGCGATCGCGCTGGCGCTGGCGGCGGACTCACGGAGGGTGGCCGTCGCCGACCTCGAAGAGGGGGCCGCCGCGGAGACGGCGACCCTGATCGCCGCCACGGGCGCGCGCGCCCACGCAGTCCGCCTGGACGTCACGGATGCCGACTCCGTGCGGGCGGCCGTGAAGGAGTCGCGCGCCGAGTTCGGTCCGATCGAGATCCTGGTCAACAACGCCGGATGGGACGAGCTCCTCCCCTTCCTGGAGACTGACGAGCCCTTCTGGGACCGGGTGATCGAGATCAACTTCAAGGGCTGCCTGCGTCTCACCCGGGAGGCCCTGCCGGCGATGGTGGAGCAAGGCTGGGGACGGCTGGTCAACATCGGCTCGGATGCGGGGCGTGTGGGCTCGTCCCTCGAATCGGTCTATTCGGGTGCGAAGGCCGGGGTGATCGCGTTCACCAAGACGATCGCGCGGGAGGTCGCGCGCTCCGGTGTGACCGCGAACGCGGTCTGCCCCGGGCCGACGCGGACCCCCCTGCTGGAGGGGATGACATCAGGCGAGGGGGGCGAGCGCCTGATCGCCTCGCTCGAGCGGGCGGTGCCGATGAGGCGGCTGGGTGAGCCGGAGGACGTCGCCGCCGCGGTTGCCTTTCTCGCCTCCGAGTCTGCCGGGTACATCACCGGGCAGACCCTCTCGGTGAGCGGCGGGCTGACGATGGCCTAGGCGGCGCCCCCTGTGGCGCGCCGAGACCCGCCCAGCGCAACCACTCGGTGCTCCTCCCCTGCCCATCGGTAGCTTGTCGGCCGTGGACCGGGCGGAGCTCAGACGTCAACTCGTGGCGAAGCTCGAGATCGAGAAAGCTCATGACGACGTTCGGCTGGTGACGCTCAACGGGGTCGTGCTCGGGCGCCTGGGTCAGAACCCTGACTCCGGCTATTGGGAGCTCGACTGGCGCGAAGGGTGGAGGCGGCTGTCGAGTCGACACGCGGGCAGCGGCGAGGACGAACGCGCGGAGACCTGGGCGATTGAGGAAATCGCCAACCTGATGGCCGTCGAGCGATCGGCGATCGACGCCGGTGGGCCGTGGGGCAGGCACCCCCCGCCCGGCGTCAGCTAGTTTCAGGAGGACCGTTCAAGCAGGCCCTGCGGCACCTGCCTGCCGCTTGTACGAGAAACGGCGACAAGCCTGGCCCATCGCGGCACTCGGGGTCGGCTGCAACCGCTCGCGGAGACCAGGTCGTCTTCTTGGTTGTCTGAGCCTGTGACCCGGGGCCGGCCTGAACGGAGCCGGGCGGCTTGCTCGGCTCAAGCGCAGCAGGTTCCTGGGAATGGTCGACCGTGGAAGGGGGCAGTTCCTTGCCTAGCTCAAGTCTTCTAGCCTCGTGAGGCGGCGACGGGTGCGAGCTCCGCTGCCAGGCTGGCGGCGCGCGAGGTGGCGCCGATCGCCTCGAACAGTCGTTGCGCCTCGCGAAGCTCGTGCTCGCGCCTCTCCGTGTCGCCGGACAGCTCGGCGAGCCGCGCGCGCTGCTCGTGCAGGAACGGCTCGTAGCCCCTGGCGCCGATCTCCTCGATCAGCTCCGAGACGCGAGCCAGGGCGGCCTCGATCTCGCTCCTCGCGCCGGTCCCCTCGGTGCCGATCAGGACGCGGACCAGCGCAAGCTGCGGCATGAGCTCCAAGTAGCGAGCCCCCTGCTCAAGCACCAGATCCACCGCGTGCTTCGCCGACTCGCGGGCGCGATCGCTCTGACCAGCGCCCAGGTACGCCTCGCCCAGCCAGGCGAGTTGCCAGGGCTCCCACAGCAAGCCGGCGCGCGCCTCGCGCAGGATCTCGAGTGAGCGCTCCAGCGCTGCGATCGCCTCATCCCATTCCCCGCGCACGACCTGGGCCAGGCCGCGGTAGCCGTACGCGGTGCCCCCCTGGAAGGAGCCGCCGGTGCGCTCGGCGATCTCCACCCCCCGGTTCGCGTGCTCGAGCGCCGTCTCCCCGTCTCCCTCGAACCAGCAGAGCCATACCTGCGTCCCGTGCGCCCAGCCTGCGCTCTCGACGTCGGCGTGTTCGAGCGCCAGGGCGAGCGCCCGCTCGATCTCCTCGTGCGCCTTCTGGACGGTCAGCTCTCCGCGCACCGTTCGAATCACTGCGCTCAGCCACACGCAGAAGGCATACGGGCACTCGACGCCGAGTCCCGAGCCGAGCGAGGGGTCCTCGCCCCATAGCCCCCACCACGGCTCCATCACCTCGAGCGCCTCCCGCAGCCGTCCGGTCACGAACAGGGCCCAGGGCGTCGCGACCGACGCGACCCGGACCGCCGGGTCGCCGCTCTCCTCCGCGAGCCTGAGGCCCTCCAGCTGCATGTCGACATAGGCGGCGGGCTCCCCTGCATTCACGCGTGTGGCCGCGTACATCCCGAGCCCGAAGGCGAGCGCGCGCACGTCGCCGCTGCGCTTCGCCAGCTGCCTCGCCTCCTCGAACGCCCGCCTGATCTCCGCCTCCTCAGCCCCCAGCCGCCAGGCGAAGTTCATGATCGAGATCCTCGCCCAGGTGCCCATCTCCACCGCCTCGGCCGAGTCCGGCGCCGAGTCGGTCAGCTCCCGCACCCTCTGCCAGTGGCGCAGGGCCTCGCCGGGGTCGGCGATCCACGCCCACGCAGCCGCGCGGGCGCCCCAGCGGGCGGCCTCGAGGTGGTCGCCGGCCTGCTCGAGATGGCGGGAGATCGGCGCCGCCAGCTCGTCGAGCCTGTCCGGATTGAGCTCCTCGATCGCCCGGGCGACCTCGCCATGCAGGCGCGCGCGGGGCTCGGCGAGCTGGGAGCGGTAGGCGACCTCCTCGATCAGCTGATGCTTGAACGAGTACTCGGGCTCGGGGACGAGTGACTGCTCGTAAATCAGCTCACCGTTGAGCAGCGCCCTGAGCGCGGCGCGAAGCTCGGGCTCGGGCAGGCCCGCGACCCGCCTCAGCACGGGCTCGGTGAACTCGCGGCCGATCACCGCGGCGGTCCGCAGCAGCTGCTTCTCGCGCTCTCCCAAGCGGTCGATGCGCGCGGCGATCACCGGCTGGACCGTCGCTGGGATCCCCTCCCCGTCGAGCGGTCGGGCGAGCCGATAGCCGCCACGCTCGCCGATGAGGCTGCCTGACTCGGCCAGCCCCCGGACCAGCTCCTCGATGAAGAACGGGTTGCCCCCGGTGCGCTCGCGGATCTGCTCCGCCAGCCCGTCGAGCGAGGGATCCTCCCCCAGCAGCCCCCGCAGGAGCTCCTCGCTCGCCCGAGGGCCGAGTGACGCCAGGGCCAGGCGGCCGCAGTAAGAGCGCTGCATCCACTCGGCCTGGTACCCGGGCCGGAAGTTGACGATCACCAGCGTCCGGGTGCCGGGCAGCCCGTCGACGAGGTTCTCGAGGAAGGCGGCGCTGCCGGGGTCGATCCACTGCAGGTCCTCGATCAGCAAGACGACCGCCGGGCGCTCCGAGGCCACAAGCAGACGGTTCAGCGCCGCGAAGAGGCGTCGCTGGCGCGCCTCGGGGTCGATCGGCTCCGGCCGCTCGGCATCCGACACCCCCAGGAGGTCGAAGAGGAGCGGCAGCTCCTCCTTCAGCGACTCATCGAGCAGCACCATCCGGCCCGCGATCTTCTCGCGCGCGGCCTGGCCCGTGTCGCGGTCAGTGATCCCGAAGTAGGAGCGCAGCAGCTCCAGCAGCGGCATCAGGGGCAGGCTCTCTCCGCGCGCCATGCAGTGCCCCTCCCAGACGTCGATTCCGCGCTCGCGGCAGCGCTTGGCGAACTCGTAGCAGAGCCGGCTCTTTCCGACCCCGGCCTCGCCGACGGTGCAGACGACCTGCGCGTTGCCCTCGCCCGCGCGCGCGAGCGCCGACTCGAGTGTCGCGCACTCCTCCTCGCGCCCGACGAAGGGCGAGAGGCCGTGGGCGCGGGAGACCTCGAAGCGGGTGCGCAGCCGGCCGAGCCCGGCGAGCTCGTAGACCCGCAGGGGCTCGTGCACGCCCTTTACCTCGAACTGCCCCAGGTCGCGCAGCTCGAAGTAGCCCTCGGCGAGGGCCGCCGTGTTCTCGGTCAGGTAGGCCTTGCCCGGCTGGGCCAGCGCCTCCATCCGCTGCGCGAGGCCGACGGTGTGGCCGATCGCCGTGTAGTCCATCGCCAGGTCCTCGCCGATCGAGCCGACCACGACCTCGCCGGAGTTGAGCCCGATCCGGACGAGGAAGTTGAGTCCCTGCTCGCGGCGAAGCTCGGCGGAGAACCGGTCGAGCTCCTCGCCGAGATGGAGCGCGGCGTGGCAGGCCTGCACCGCGTGCTTCTCCTGGGCGATCGGCGCTCCGAACAGGACCATCGCCCCGTCGCCGGTGAACTTGTCGACGGTGCCCTCGAAGCGGTGAACGCCTTCGCAAAGGAGTGCGAAGAAGCGCTCCATGATCCGCCGCCACTCCTCCGGGTCGCACTGCTCGGCGAGCTCCATCGAGTTCATCACGTCGGCGAACAGGACCGTCACCTGCTTTCGCTCGCCCGCGAGCGAGGCCCCGGCGGCCCGGACCTTCTCGGCCAGGTGCTCGGGCAAGGCGGTTGCGGCCGGCGGCGTCGGAGAGGACTCCCTGAGCCCCGCGGCCGCGACCGGCGCCCCGCAGGCCTCGCAGAAGCGCGCCCCCGCGCGCACCTCGGCGCCGCAGGCCTCGCAGCTCGAGCCGAGCGGAGAGCCACAGGCCTCGCAGAAGCGGGCGCCCGCGCGGTTCTCGTGGCCGCAGCTGGAACAGGTCAATGGCCGAACTCTCCGCCCGCGATGTCCGGGATCGAACTCGCCGACCTCAAGCAGTCTTCCACGAAGCGTGGGTGAAGCTCGACCGCGGGGAAGGTTCCCGCTCCGGACGAAGAGGAGACGCGGCGGGGCTCGTTTATCTCGTGCCTCCTTCGCGTGTCGTCGGGTCGATGGAACGCAAGTGGAACGGGGCCCACACCGTCACCCTTTCAGCGCACGCAGCGCATTCAGGATCACGGCCACATCGATGCCCTCCTGGAGCAAGGCGCCGGCAACCGGCGGGATATAGCCGAACGCGGCAAAGCCCATCGCGATGAAGCTCAGCCCGAGTCCAACGAGAACGCTCTGGCGCGCTATCGCCAACGAGCGTCGGCCGATGCGGAGTGCGTCGACCACCCGATCGATCCGGTCGACGGCGATCACAGCGTCGGCCGTCTCGGAAGAGACGGTTGCGCCGATGCCGCCCATCGCGATGCCGACATCCGCAAGCGCCAGGGCAGGGGCGTCGTTCACCCCGTCACCCACCATCACGACGCCGCCGTCGCCCAGCTCCCGGGCCTGGCGCACGACGTCGATCTTTTCCTCCGGGGAGCGCTCGGTGAAGACCCGATCCACACCGACCGACTGACCGACCGCTTCGCCGACCGCGCTCTCGTCGCCAGTCACGAGCGCAATGTGCTCGACCCCCGTGGCTCGGAGTGCGGCGGTGAGCTCTCCAGCGTCCTCTCGTATCCGATCAGCCATGAGAATGGCCCCCGCGAGCTCGCCATCGACTCCGATCAGGATCCTGGCCCAGCCGGGCTCGACCGAACCGCCGAACTGCTGGGTTGCGGCGGTGGCGCCGGAGTAACCGCGCCGGCGCAGCCATTCGCCGCTTCCAACCGCAACGCGGTGTCCCTCCACATCTCCCTCGATCCCCTGGCCCGGCTCCTCGGCGATGCCCTCCGGAAACACAAGCTCGATTCCGCGTGCCTCGGCGCCGTGCACCAGCGCCTCGGCGAGTACGTGCGCCGAGAGCTGATCCACCGATGCCGCAAGCCTCAGCAGCTCCTCGGATGGCAGCCCGTCGGCGCTTCTCACCTGCTCGATCTCCGGGCGACCGTGCGTCAGGGTCCCCGTCTTGTCGAACAACACCGTGCGAGCGCGTCCAAGTCTCTCGATCGTCGCGCCCCCCTTGGCGATCACCCCGCTCCGGGCAGCCCGCGAGACGCCGGAGATCAACGCGACCGGCGCTGCCAGGATCAGCGGACACGGCGTCGCCACGACCAGCACGGCGAGCGCCCGAACCGGATCGGCGCTCAGCGCCCAGGCGGTCCCGGCGACGAGCAGCGTGACGGGCAAGAGGATCGCGGCATACCTGTCGGCCATGCGAACGAACGGCGCGCGCTGGTGCTCGGCGTCGCGAACCAGACGGACTATGCCTGCGTACGCGCTCTCGGCCGCGGTGCGGGTTGCGCGAAGATCGAACGCATCGCCCGCGCTGATCGTGCCGCTGGAAACGGTTGAGCCCCGCGGGTGAGAGACGGGCAGAGGCTCGCCGGTGAGCGTTGACTCGTCGATCACTGCACTATCGCTCTGCACCGCCCCATCGACCGGCACCACCTCCCCGGCGCGGACGAGAATCCGGTCGCCGACGCGGATCTCCTCCACCGGGACCTCCTCGAGCTTGTCGTCTCGACGGCGATGGGCGATCCGCGGCGCGCGCTCCAGAAGTGCTGTCAGTTCTCGCCGCGCGCGCCGGCCCGCCGCCGCCTCCAGCGCATTCCCACCACTCAGCATCAGGGCGACGACCGCGCCGGCCAGGTACTCCCCCAGTGCCAAGGCGCCCGCCATCGCCACCAGGGCGATCGCATCGACGCCGACATCGCCGCGCGCCAGACTCCGCGCGACCGACCAGGTCAGGGGGAGCAGGGTCAGCACGATCGCCACCGCCCAGACCAGGTCGCCCGTTTCGCCCGGCACGAAGAGGTGGATGACGCCGCCGAGAACGAGGGCGAACAGAATCACCCCGACCACCACGTATGACTCCGACACGCCCAGAGAGGTGGCGCGCGAGCGCAGGCTGCCGAATCGGGTCTGAGTCACTGCCATAGGATTGCGATTCCGGCGTCAAACCAGAACCCCTTAGGCAGTCGGTGCGAGCATTCCGAAACCGCCGCTTCTCGTCCGAGGCGGGTATCCGGAAATTCGCGATCCGTATGCCGTCCTCTTCGGATCCCTTGACGACTCTTAACCCGGGGCTTTCCGGCACTTCGAGCGGAGCCAAATACGGTCGTCTCGAACAAGGGCATCCAAGGCCACAAGGAGGCGATCAAGGTGTCAATGGGACTGATAGTCGTACTGAACGTGGTTATGGCCGCGGGACTGCTCGTTCTTCTGGCGGGCGCAATGCGGCTTCCGTACCGCCTGCGGGCTGAGCCTCATGGGCCCCAGCCTGCTCGAGGCGAGCAGGCGAGCCGACCGAGGCGCGCCGAGCGCACGAGCCGGCGCAAGCGCCCGGGAACCGAACCCGCTTACTCGCGTTCGTAACAGGTTGCCAATCGCCTCCGGGACCCCGGGGGTCGATTGGTGCACCGGCCTCAGTCGGTTGCCGCTGCCTGGCGCGAGAGGCGAGCGCTCCCTCGAAAGCGCTCCTTCCCATGCGGAAGGAGTGGCGGTCGATCAGGTGCGCTCCGCTGCTTTTCCGCACGGGAAGCAGGCACATCCACGCCCCCGCGGAGCCTCTCGGCTTCAGCCTGAGAGCCGCCGAATGGAGCGGTGCACGGCATCGCGCAGTGGCTTCTCGCGCGGGTCGTCGAACATGTGGAACTCCATGTTGTTCATCACGTACGTGTAACCGAGTCGTGCGTCTGGATCGGCGAAACCGAACGAACCACCGGCGCCCGGCGTGCCGAAGGCGCGCCGACTCGAACCCCAATCGAGCTGCGGTCCCGGTCGAAGGAAGCCGAGCGAGATCCAGCTGGGCACACCCATCACCTCGTCCCTCGGACGCTCGACGTCGTTGACCGCGGTGAGGCTCGCGAGCGTCGACGGGGTGATGCCGAGCTCTGCTCCCCCTTCCGGGAACGCCGAGTAGGCCCGCGCGATGTCGCGCGCCGCCCCCACGCCGTTGCCGGCGGGGATCTCGATCTCGAGCGAACGACGGTCGTTCGGGTCCATGTCCGCGAACAGCATCGACTTTCGCAGCAGCGACCACGGCCAGAGGATCCGCATCACATACCCCTTGGGGACCTGAGGGAGCGCTCGGATGGCGCGCATGGGAGTGAAGGTCCTCAGCTGCGCGAGCCGCTCGTCGGGTATCGCCGGTGGGAGCCCGATGTAGAACTCGATCTGCAGAGGTTTCGCGATCTCCTCCTGGAAGAACCGGCCGAGCGTGCGGTGCGCAGGATCGGCGTGGCGGATCAGCTCCTGCATGTAGAGGCCGACCGTCATCGCGTGGTACCCGTGTCGGGTTCCCGGCTCCCAGGCCGGCTTCTGCCGCGCGAGCAACGGAGAGACGCGGTCGAGGTCCCTCAAGTCCTCGAAGTGCAGCGGCTCGTCGATCCAGACCAACCCCGCCTCGTGACTGAGCAGCTGGTCAACGGTGATTGTCCCCTTTCCGTTCTCGGCGAACTCGGGCCAGTACTCGGCGACCGGAGCGTCATAGTCGATCCAGCCGCGCGAGTTCGCGACGGCGATCGTCATCGCCGCCAGGCCCTTGGTGGTCGAATTGACGACCACCAGCGTGTCCTCCTCCCACGGCTCGCTTCCGGTGGGCGTCCGACGGCCGCCCCAGAGGTCGACCACCTTCTCGCCACGCCAGTACGCAGCGACCGCAGCGCCGATCTCCCCACGCTCGGCGAAGTTCCGGTCGAACTCGTCCCGCACCTCCTCGAAGCCCGAAGCGACCCAGCCGTCGCGGTGCGGCGCGCTCTCGACAGATTCCTTGCGCATGGGGGCGTCAGGCCTTCGGGGTCCTTTACCTCGGTCATCGGTCTCGGAGGATCTCACGACACCTCCCGACGGGAGGCGGCAGTGCTCCTAATAGGGGCAAGGGAGCAGGACATGGCGATAATCGAGAGATGCCCGAGACGAGCCTCCACCGTCATGGTGGCCATGCGCACGAGCACGAACACACGGGTCCACACCGACACCTACGGCACCCTCGGCGCTCGCGCGCGGTGCAGCGTCGGGGCGGGGTCCACCATGCCCACGGCCATTCGCACGGGCTGGTCGACGACTCGATCAAGCGCTCGCGAGCCGGCCTGCGCGCGGTGGGGGCTTCGCTGGCCGTGCTGGCGGCGACCGCCGCAATCCAGGCGGCCATTTACGTTGTCACCGGGAGCGTCGCGCTCCTCGCCGACCTGATCCACAACTTCGGGGATGCGCTGACCGCCGTTCCGCTCGGTACCGCCTTCCTGCTTCGTTCCCGCGAAGCCGAGCGCTACGCGGGCCTTGGGGTGGTGCTGGCGATCTTCGTCAGTGCCTGCGTGGCGGGGGCCTTTGCGATCGAGAAGATCATCAGCCCCCACGCTCCCCAGCACCTGCTCGCCCTGGGGATCGCCGGCGCCGTCGGCTTCGCGGGCAACGAGATCGCGGCGCAGGTACGACTGGGCGCAGGAAACCGGCTGGAGAGCCCGGCGCTGGTCGCAGACGGCTACCACGCTCGTACGGACGGCTTCGTCAGCCTCGGCGTGATGCTGAGCGCCGGACTCGTGGCCCTTGGCCTGCCACTGGCCGACCCCGTCATCGCGATCGTGATCACCGCCGTCATCCTGCGGATCACCTGGCAGTCGTGGCTGACGGTGAGCGGACGCGGCCACTCTCATCGAGCGCCACCGCCCCACGGGTAAGGTACGGGCCGTGAATGAGACGCAGACCCTGACCTGCCCGAAGTGCGGAAGCGAGATGCGCAGCTACGAGCGAAATGGAGTGCTCGTCGATCAGTGCACCGGCTGCCGGGGAATCTTTCTCGATCGCGGCGAGCTCGAACGCCTCGTAGACGCCGAGGGGGCGCACTATGAACGGGAGTACTCCAAGGACTACGAGGAGCAGGGCGGCCGTCCTCGCAAGAAGAGCAAGAAGCGCAGCTTCCTCGAGAACCTGATGGAGGGCGGGGGCGACTAGCGTTGCGCGGCCGGTGCCGCTGAGGCGACGTAGATCGCAGTGAGCCGCTCGCCCGGGTTCTCGCCGTGCGCGGGCGTTCCTCCCCGATTCCAGGCACGCCCGGCGTGCAACCCGTAGTGAGCACTGAGGCCGGTTGTGGGTTCCCGCCGATGAGATCGCGCCGAGCCCGGCTAGGGTCGAAGCATGGCCAGCGATCCAGGTCAGTGTGCTTTGGAGGCGCACGGCCTCGCCAAGCAGTTCGGGGAGGGGGCTGGCGCGGTGCAGGCTCTGCGCGGCGTCGACGCACGCGTTCATGACGGCGAGTTCGTGGCGATCATGGGGCCCTCGGGATCCGGCAAGAGCACCTTCCTACACATCCTGGGAGGGCTCGATCAGCCAACCGAGGGGTCGGTCGACATCCGGGGCCGCCGCTACGACAATCTCGGCGACCGCGAGCTGACCCGGCTGCGCGGGGAGGTTTTCGGCTTCGTCTTCCAGTTCTTCAACCTGCTTCCCACCCTGACCGCCGCGGAGAACGTGCTCCTCCCGGCGCTGGTCGCCGGGGAGTCGCCGGGCGACTACGCCGACCGGACCGACGAGCTGCTCGCGATGGTCGGGCTGACTGACAGGGCCGGGCACCTGCCTTCGGAGCTCTCGGGGGGCGAGCAGCAGCGGGTGGCGATCGCCCGGGCTCTCCTGCGAGAGCCCGAGCTCCTGCTGGCCGACGAGCCGACGGGAAACCTCGATTCGACCAGCGGCGCGATGGTCCTCAGCCTTCTGCGCCGCCTGGTCGATGAGGGCCAGACGACGGTGATGGTCACCCACGACGCAGGCGCCGCCGCCCTCGCCGACCGGGTGCTCTTCCTGCGCGACGGGCTGATCGTCAGCGAGATTCCGGGCGGCGACGCGGACCGGGTGGCCGACGAGCTGCGGGGCCTGCGCGCGGCGCAGCCAGCCGTGGGCGCGGAGGCGGCGTGACCCGCCCTCGCAACAGGCGGACGGAGGCGCCGTGACCCGCCGCCGGCGACCCGCCGGCGCCAAGGTCAGATCGCTGACCGGGCTCAGCCTGCGCTCACTGCGAGCCAGGCCGCTCCGCTCGGTGCTCTCCGCCGGCGCGATCGTCCTCGGCGTGGGGATGGTGTTCGGCGTCCTGCTGCTGGTGGGCACGATCCACTCGAGCTTCAACAACCTGTTCAGCTCGATCTACGGCAACACCGACGTCGTCGTCTCCGGCGAGCATTCGATCGGCTCGCTCCCGGAATCGACGATCAACCGGGTGCGGGAGGTGCAGGGGGTCGAGTCGGCCTCCGGCTCCATCTATTCCGTCTTCCGCCTCGTCGACGAGCACGGGAAGGTGGACCGCTCCCGCTCCGCCCAGCTATACACCGTCGGGATCGACTACGCCCAGCCGGAGCCCAGCGACGCCCAGGTCGTCCAGGGGCGGAAGCCGGTCGCGGGTCGTGGCCAGATCGAGGTCGCCCGCGACTGGGCCGACCGGCAGGGTCTCCAGGTGGGCGACCCGGTGCGGCTCTCGACCCCGACCGGGATCGTCGCTCTGCGGGTCTCCGGCCTCTACGAGTTCAAGGGGGGCCTCGACATGGGCGGCTACGGCACCGCCTCGATGCCGGTCGCCGACGCCCGCCGGGTGATGGACAAGCCGGGGATCTGGGATGAGATCGCGGTGATCGCCGCCCCGGGAACCTCCGTCGATTCGCTGCGGCAGCGGCTGGACTCCAGCCTCGGGCGCGGGGTCGAGGTCGCGACACCGAAGCAGAAGAGCGCCGAGTACGAGGACCAGCTCGCCAGCCTCGACATCGTCCTCTACTTCTTCTCGGGGATCGCGCTGTTCGTCGGCGCCTTCCTGATCCTCAACTCGTTCAGCATGACCGTGCTCCAGCGGATGCGCGAGATCGGCACGCTCCGCGCCCTCGGCGCCAGCGACAGGCGGGTCGCGCGCAGCATCCTGGCCGAGGCGGTGCTGCTCGGCATCGTCGGCTCGATCCTCGGCCTCGCCCTCGGCGCCGGGCTCGCCGTCCTGCTGCTGAAGGGGATGGAGTCGATGGGAATGCCGGTCTCGACGATCGACTACTCGGCGGGGGCCGCGATCGGCGCGGTGATCACCGGCCTGGTCGCGACCGTGGCCGGAGCCGCCTGGCCCGCCGTGCGGGCGGCGCGGATCCCGCCGATCCGCGCGCTGACCGGCGGCAGCGGGCCGCGGAAGGCCCTGACCGCCAGGCGGGCGCTGGTCGGCACGGTGCTGTTCGTCCCGAGCATGCTCGTCGGCGGCTACGCCTGGTTCGGCACGGAGTCGCAGAACCCGGTGGTCGGGGTGATCGGAGCGTTCTCGACGATGGTGATGTTCGTCGCGTTGGTCCTGCTCGCCCCCTTCGTGGTTCTGCCCCTGGTGCGGGCGGGGGCGCGACCGCTTCGTGCCCTGATGCCGGCGGAGGGCCGGCTGGCCTCAGACGCAGCGCAGGCCAACCCGAGCCGGACCGCCGCCACGGCGGCCACCCTGCTGGTGTCACTGTCGGTGGTGGTGGTCAACGCGACGATCGCGGAGAGCTTCGTCGGATCGGTGAAGAGCGAGTTCAACAAGCGCTTCGCCCGTGACCTCACCATCCAGCCGCTCGGCTACCAGGAGTACGGCCCTCCCCAGGCGGGGCTCTCCAGGCAACTCCGCGAGCGGATCGCGGCGATGCCCGAGACGGGGGCGGTCGCCCAGCGCCGCTCGATCTACCTGCCGGATCTCCCCGGCGGCGGCTCGCAGGGGACGGTCGTCGCCTACGACCCGCGCCAGTACGACCGGGTCGAGAACCTCGACTACGAGGGAGCGCCCAAGGCGGAGATCCTCAACGGGATGGCGGCCGGCGGCGTGGTCCCCTCCAAGGCCTACGCGAAGGCTCAGGGGCTGGAGGTCGGCGACACCCTGCGGCTGGATGGACCGGCCGGGGTTCGGAACGCCAGGGTGGTCGGCTTCGTCGACACCCTGGAGGCAGGAGGTCAGAGCCTCGAGATCTCCCTCGGGACGATGGCCGCGGTCTACGGGGTGACCAACGACTCCCAGCTGATCGTCAAAGCGGCCTCGCCCGACCTTCGCCAGGCGCTCGACAACCGGGTCAACGCGCTGCTGGAGCGCGACTACCCGGGCTTCGAGGCGCTCTCCAACGCTGACGTGAAGAAGAATGTGACCGATGCGATCAACCAGCAGTTCAGCTTCTTCAACGCGATCGTCGCGATCGCGGCGCTGGTCGGGGTGCTCGGGATCGTGAACACCCTGATGATGTCGGTGCTCGAGCGCACCCGGGAGATCGGCGTGCTCCGGGCGCTTGGCGCCTCCCGGTGGCGGGTGCGGCGGACGATGGGCGACGAGAGCCTGCTGATCTCCCTCGCCGGCACCCTCTCCGGGATCGGCGCCGGCCTGCTCGTCGGGGTCCTCTGGGTCTTCGGCATGGCGCAGACCAAATTCACCGGGATGACCCTGCACCTGCCGGTCACCATGCTGATCGGGCTGGCGGTGGCGGGCGTGGTGATCGGCGTGGTCGCCGCGGTTCTGCCTGCGCGGCGCGCGGCCAGGCTGGACCCGCTAGCCGCCCTGCGCTACGAGTAGCGGGCGGCGGCGGCGTTGGGCATTACTGCTTTGCATGGTGTCGATGTGCTCAGTGTCGGCGAGCTTCCGGGCGGCCCGACAAGACCAACGGCAGCAGGGCGATCACCCCCCTTGACAGCTGGGTCTTTTCTTCAAAGAGATAGGAGCGCTTTGCCGAGCGTCGCGGGAGCGCTAGCCTCGCAGCGGACCGATGGCA
>DATGDO010000185.1:0-5586 GCA_035310805.1 Solirubrobacterales bacterium | reverse complement strand
GCCCTGACGAATTCTCGCCAGCGCTCGTGCTCGGCCGAGCGCCAGCTCTGATCGCGCTCGGGATCGACGCGGCGGTCGGCAGGCAGCATCTCGGGGAGGTCGGTGACGGAGCCGATCACGCCCGCCCCGACTCCGCCGAGGGCGGCGGCGCCCAGCACCGTCGCGTCGGCACCCGCCGCCTCGACCGGCGCTCCGATCATGTCGGCCTGCATGTGAAGCAGCAGGGGCTCGTTGGTGAGCCCGCCGTCCACCCTCAGGGTCTCCACCGGCGCCGTCTCCTTGATCGCGGCGACCACGTCGGCCACCCGCCAGGCGATTCCCTCGAGCGCCGCCCGGGCGACGTTCTCGCGGGTGGTGCCGCCGTAGATCCCCGAGAGCACTGCGCGGGCGCTCGGCCGCCACCAGGGCGCTCCGATCCCGGCGAGCCCGGGCAGGACCCGCGCCCCGGCCGAGCTCTCGGCTGCGCGAGCCAGCTCACTGAGCGCGGGCGGGCTCTCGGCGATGCCCAGCTGGTTGCACATCCACTCGAGCATCGCCCCGGCCGCGAAGACGCCGCCGTCCAGCGCGTACTCCACCCTGCCGTCGATGCTCCAGGCGACGGTGGGCAGCAACCCCCCTGCCGGCTCCGGCACGCCCTCGCCGACGTGGGCGAGGACGAAGACGCCGGTGCCGTAGGTCGCCTTCACCCGGCCGGGCTCCACGCAGGCCGCCCCCGCCAGCGCCGCCTGCTGGTCGACGACCTGCCCGCGCAGCGGCAGCTCGACGGGCCAGCTCTCGTGCTTGAGCGTGCCGAGCTCGCCCGCCGTGTCGCGAACCTCGGGCAGCACCTCCATCGGCACCCCGAAGATCTCGCAGAGCCGCTCGCTGAACCCCGGCGTGCCGAGCGCGTGCAGCTGCGTCCGCGACGCGGTCGACGCGTCGGTGGCGAAACCCGCGCCGAGCCGGTCGCAGAGGAAGGAGTCCACCGTTCCCATCCGGAGCCGGCCCTCGTCGCGCGCCCTCTTGACGTCCTCGTTGTGGCGCAGCAGCCAGGCGAGCTTGGCCGCCGAGAAGTAGGGGTCGAAGGGCAGCCCGCTGAGCTCCCTGACCTCGTCCTCGCGATCGGCCAGCTCGTCGAGGATCTCCTGGGAGCGCTTGTCCTGCCAGACGACGATCGGGCTGAGCGGCTTGCCCGTCTCGGCGTCCCAGGCGAGCACCGACTCGCCCTGGTGGTCCAGCCCGCAGGCGGCCACCTCCCCGTCGGCCCCGTCGAGGAGCTCGGCCACGGCCTCGGTGACCACCGCGATCACCTCCTCGCCATCCTGCTCGACCCAGCCCTCCTCGGGATGGCGGTTCACCTTGTCGCGCCGCGCCTCGGCGACCGGCTGGAGGCGCTGGTCGAAGAGCGCCGCCTTGACGCCGGTGGTCCCCTCGTCGATGCCGAGCAACATCCCGTCGCTCATGGCCCAACCCTATTTCACGCGGACGGTCACCGGGCCTCCGTCGGGGTCCACCCGCGCGCTCCACCCGGCCGGAATGTGGGCGGAACGGCCGGGCACCAGCCGCCGCACCCGTCCGCTCCAGAGCGGACGGCCGCCCTGCCTGACCTCCAGGCGCGGGCGGCGGACGAACTCGCGCGTGCGCACCAGGAAGCGGTCGCGGGGCGGCCGCTGGCCGCCGGCGAGCAGCATGTTCGGCGCCACCCAGGCGAGGGGCGAGCGAGCCGCCAACCTGATCGGGGACGGCCACTCCCCCGCCCCGCGCAGATACGCCGCGACCGCGGGCGCGACGTGCCGGCCGTCGAGCGCGCAGACGTCGGCCGTCTCGGCCGGATGCAGCAGGTTCCCGGCCGCGAAGACGCCGGGCCGGGTGGTGCGCAGGGCGGTGTCGACGAGCGGTCCGAGCGCGCCCCGATCGAGCTCGCAGCCGGCCATCACGGCCAGCTCGTGGTCCGGGATCCAGTCGGCGGTGAAGATCACCAGGTCGCAGGCGACGGTTCGCGTGCGCCCGGAGTCGAGCTCGGTGAGCTCCACCGACTCCACCCGCTCGGATCCGTGGATCGCGCTGACCGCGGTCCGCGACCAGACCGGCGCCCGGTAGCGAATGGCGGCGCCCGCCCGGAAGCTGCGAAGCGACTGGTGGCGGGGCAGATCCGTGACCAGCGCGGCGACCGAGGCGCCGCCGTGCGCGAGCGTCGCCACCGCCGAGAAGCTGACGTGCTCCGCGCCGACGATCACCGCACGCCGGCCGACCCTCTTCCCCCTCAGATGGACCAGCTGTTGAAGCGTGGCGGTGGTCATCACTCCGGCGGGCCGCGACCCCGGGACGAGCCTGGCGGCACGAGGCCGCTCCCGGCAGCCGGTGGCGAGCACCACGGCCGGCGGCTCGATCTCCTCGCGGCCGCCTGGCCCGGTCAGCCTCAGGCCGCGCTGCCCCTCCCATTCCGTGACCATCGTCTCCGCGACGATCTCGACCCCGGCCTCGTCGGCGAGCTGGCGGTAGCGCTCCGCGTACCGAGGGCCGGAGAGCACGGTGCGCAGGTCCCGCAGGCCGAAGCCGGAGTGATCGGAGTGCCGGGGGATCCCGCCGGCCTCCCGCTCCCGCTCGATCACGGTCACCGGGGAGATGCCGAGCCGCCGCAGCTCGATCGCGGCCGCCAGGCCCGAGGGGCCCCCGCCGACGATCACCGGTCCGTCAGCCGGCATCAGTGCCGGCTCCTCCGCTTCGCGTCCCGGGCGGGCGGGATGTCGATTCTGCGAGAGCGGCCGCAACCTCCGCCCCGCAGAAGAACCCCTGGCAGCGGCCCATCAGCGCTCGCGTCCGACGCCGCAGCCCGTCCGGGTCGACCGGCGGGATCGGGCCGGCGAGCGCGGCGTCGATCTCACCGCGCGTGACCCGCTCGCAGAAGCAGACGATCCGGCCGTAGTCGGGCTCGCGAGCGATCAGCTCGCCCTCCTGGTAGGGGCGGGTGCCGAACTCGCCGATGTTCGGCATCCGCATGGCGGTCGGCTCGGGCTCGTCGGCCAGGTCCAGCCCGGCGTCGGCGAGCGCCTCCCGGACCCACTCGGCGATCGCCAGCGAGGCCGTGATGCCGGTCGAGCGGATTCCGCCGGCGCAGACGTAGCGCTTCTCCGGGTGGGCGGTGAGCTGGTAGTCGCGGTGCTCGGTCGCGGCGCGGAGCCCCACGTAGGTGGCGGTCACCTCCTGCTCCTCCAACCGCGGCAGGATTCGGGCGCCGGCCTCGATCAGGGCGCCGAGCCCGGTGGCGGTCGTCGAGCGATCGGCCTTGTCGTCCGTGTCGTCCGCCGTGGGTCCGAGCAGGAGGTTGCCGTAGACCGTCGGCGAGACCAGGACGCCCTTCGTCTTCTCGGTCGGGACCGGCAGCAGAACGTGGTTGACCAGCCCGCGGGCCAGCTTGTCGAAGACGATCAGCTCACCTCGGCGAGGGGTGACGCGAAAGTCCGAGTGGCCGAGCATCGAGTCGATCTCGTCGCTGTGCAGACCGGCGGCATTGACCAGGTGCGCCGCGCTCAGGGGCCCTCTGGCCGTCTCGATCTCGTGCCCTCCCCCGCTCGCCCGCACACCGGTGACCGCCGCGTTCAGGACCAGCTCGCACCCCGCCGCGACCGCCTCGGTCGCGTAGGCGAGCGTGGCGGTGAACGGGCAGACGATGCCCTCCCCGGGGATCTCGAGCGCGCCCTCCGCCCCCGGACCGAGGTTGGGCTCGCGCGCGTAGAGCTCCTCGAGATCGACCGTCCGGGCCTCGCCATAGCCGTTCTCGCGGGCCTTCGCCTCGATCCCCGGCAACGCATCGCGCTGCTCGGCGGTCCACGCGACCATCAGGGCCCCCAGGCGGGCGTTGGGAATGCCGGCCCGCCCGGCGTACTCGCTGAGCAACTCGTACCCGCGCGCGACGAGCCCCGACTCGATCGTGCCGGGCTTGGCGTCGAAGCCGGTGTGCAGGATCGCCGTGTTCGCCTTGCTGGTCCCGGCCCCGACGTCCGGGCCCGCCTCGATCAGCGCGCAGCGGGCGCCCCGCCCACTCAGCTCCCGCGCCACCGCGCAGCCGACCGCCCCAGCCCCGACGACCGCGACGTCGAAGTGGCCCTCAGGAGCCGAGCCTTCACGTAGACCGATCACGGGCGGCGAGCATATCCAGGCACCACCCGGACGCTAAGTTCCGAGCATGCCCCGCCCCCTGATCGGAGTCTGCGCGGCCGTCGAGCGAGCCCACTTCGGCGTCTGGAAGGACGAGCCGACCGTGCTGCTGCCGCTGTCATACGCGCGGGCGATCCACGGGGCGGGCGGGATGATCGCGATGCTGCCTCCCGATCGCCGCGCCACCGAGGATCCCGCCGAGCTCCTCGACCACCTCGACGGGCTCGTCCTAGGCGGCGGGGCGGACATCGATCCCGAGAGCCACGGCGCCGATGCCCACCCCGAGACCGTGGGGACCAACCCCGATCGCGATCGCTTCGAGGTCGCGCTGGCCCGCGGCGCACTCGAGCGCGGCATCCCCCTGCTCGGGGTCTGCAGAGGGATGCAGATCCTCAACATCGCCTGCGGCGGGACACTCGACCAGCATCTCCCGGACCGCCTCGGTCACGAGGGCCATCGGCCGGTGCTGGGATCGTGGGCCGAGCACGACGTGCGGATCGAGCCCGGCTCGCTCGCGGCGCGGGCCACCGGGACCGAGCACCTCACCGTCAAGAGCCATCACCACCAGGGGGTGGACAGGGTCCCGGAGCCCCTCACCGCCACCGCCTGGGCGACCGACGACGAGAGCGTCGAGGCGATCGAGTCCGCCGATGGCGACTTCGTGCTGGGGGTCCTCTGGCATCCCGAGGAGGACATGGAGGATCGGGTGATCCCGACCCTGGTCGAACGCGCCTCCTCGTAGGGGGGCTGCGCCTGGCCCCGGCGTATATTCGAGAGGGCTGTCATGGCTCGACGGATCCCAAGGGACGAATCGCTGGCTCGTGTCCACGGCGTGGGCGCGCTCTTCTCGGCTGCCTACGGCAACGTGGGCTCGTCGATCTACTACGCCCTGGGCGTCACCGCGGCCTTCGCCCTCGGGCTGACGCCGGTCGCCTTCGTGATCGCGGGGCTGATCTTCATGGCGACGGCGGCGACCTACGCCGAGGCCACGGTGATGTTCCCGGAGGCCGGCGGCTCCTCGAGCTTCGCCCGGCACGCCTTCAACGAGCTGATCAGCTTCTTCGCGGCCTGGGGCCAGATGCTCAACTACATCATCACGGTCGCGATCTCGGCCTTCTTCGTACCGCACTACCTGGCCGTATTCTGGTCGCCGCTCGGGCACTCCCCCGGCGACATCTTGGGAGGCATCGCAGTAGTCGCCTTTCTCGCGGCCCTGAACGTGAAGGGAACCCAGGAGTCCACCAGGCTCAACCTGGTCCTGGCGATCGCCGACCTCTGCACCCAGATCATCCTGGTGGCGATCGGCCTCTTCCTGGTCTTCAGCCCGAGCATCCTGGTGGACAACGTCCACCTCGGGGTGGCGCCGAGCTGGGGCGACTTCCTGCTCGGGATCGCGGTCGGGATGATCGCCTACACCGGGATCGAGACGATCTCGAACATGTCCGAGGA
>DATGDO010000184.1:0-3337 GCA_035310805.1 Solirubrobacterales bacterium | reverse complement strand
GGGACGGTCGAACAGGGCGGAGCTGTGACGTGCAAACGGTAGCGATTCGATGCCCCTGAACACCTCGACCGCCTTGACCACGGCGTTGTCCCCGAGCCACGGCGTGGCGCCGTGAGCGGAGCGCCCCTCGACCTCCAACCTCATCGCCAGGACGCCCTTGGCCTGCACCCCCACCTGGAGGTTGGTCGGCTCCCCCGTGATCGCGAAATCCCCGACGAATCCGCTCGCGACGAGCGCGTCGGAGCCGCGGTTCGCCTCCTCCTCGGACTCCTCGTCCGAGACGATGCCGAGTCGCAGTCGCACCTCCTCCTGGTCGCGGAGGTCGTGCAGGACGAGCAGCATCACCGCGAGCGCACCCTTCATGTCGTAGGCGCCCCGGCCGAAGAGCTGGTCCCCGTCGGCGCGGGGCTGGAACTGGTCCCGGCCGCCCGGAACGACGTCCATGTGGCCGTGCAGCACCAGAGTGGGAACCTCAGGGGGACCGACCTCCGCCATCGTCACGGGAAGCCCCCGGGACTCCGTCTGGAAGGCCTGGATGTCGTTCGACTCCAGCCAGCCACCGACGAATTCGGCGGCGCGGCGCAGGCCCTCGGCATGCGAGGTGTCGAAGGCGATCAGTCGCTCAGCGAGGGCGAGTTCGTCCACGGGGAGATCCTAGGTCTCGGCACCAAGGCTTGATCAAGCCCACTGCCCGCGCTGAGGCGCCGCTAGCTCTCAGCGCCGGCGACGCCCAGGAACGCCTCGGCGCGCTCCTTGTCCCGCTGCGCCTGGGTATAGGCGCCCGAGCCCTCCTCGGACTCGCGCAGCCGGACGTCCGCGTCCTCGATCCGGCTGCGGAGCTCGGACGCGTCGAGGTTCTCGGGTGGGACCGCCTCGCCGACCAGCACGGTGGCGCGGTTCGCGAACACCTGCAGCCAGCCCTCCGCCTGCGCCCAGCGCCTGACTTCGCCGTCGGGCATGTGCAGGCGAAGCTCCGTCGGGCGCAGCCGCGCCAGCACCGGCACGTGGTTGGCGAGGATCCCGATCTCGCCGACGGCGGTGCGGGTCGAGAGCTGGTGCACCTCGCCGTCGAAGACCTCCCCCTCGGGAGTGAGGACCCTGGCGTTGAGGTTGTGCTCGGCCATCGCTTGCCTCCGCCGTCGCTACCGCCCCGCGGCCGCCTGGGCCTCGTCGCCCTGCTCGGGCGCCTTGCCCGAGGTCTCCTCGATCGCGTTCTCGTCGCCGCTGCCGCCGCCGTTGCGCACCTCGGCCTCCTGCGTCGCCTCCTGCTCGGAGGCCTCGGCCTGCGCCGTCTCGGAGGGCTCCTCGGCCCTCATGCCCTTGGACGCCTCGAGCACCTGGTCGATGCCGCCCTGCATGTAGAAGGCGCGCTCGGGGATGTCGTCGTGCTGTCCGTCGACGATCTCCTTGAAGCCGCGGACCGTCTCCTCGACCGGCACGTACTCGCCGTCGCGGCCGGTGAACTGCGAGGCGACGAAGAACGGCTGCGAGAGGAAACGCTGGATCTTCCGCGCCCTGGACACGGTCTGCTTGTCCTCGTCTGAGAGCTCGTCGATCCCGAGGATCGCGATGATGTCCTGGAGCTCCTTGTAGCGCTGGAGCGTCTCCTGGACGCGGGTCGCCGTCTCGTAGTGCTCCGCGCCCAGGATCTCGGGCTTGAGGATCGTCGAGGTCGAGTCGAGCGGGTCGACCGCCGGGTAGATGCCCTGCTCGACCAGCGACCGGGTGAGAACCGTGGTCGCGTTCAGGTGGGCGAACACCGAGGCCGGCGCCGGGTCGGTGAGGTCGTCGGCGGGCACGTAGATCGCCTGTACGGAGGTGACGGAACCCTCGCGTGTCGAGGTGATCCGCTCCTGGAGGTCGCCCATCTCGGTCTCCAAGGTCGGCTGATAGCCGACGGCGGAGGGCATCCGCCCGAGCAGCGCCGAGACCTCGGAGCCCGCCTGGACGAACCTGAAGATGTTGTCGATGAACAGCAGCACGTCCTGGCCGCCCTGCTGGCGGAAGTACTCAGCCATCGTCAGCCCGGAGAGCGCGACGCGCAGCCGGGCGCCCGGCGGCTCGTTCATCTGACCGAAGACCAGCATGGTCTTGTCGATCACGCCGGACTCCTTCATCTCGAGCCAGAGGTCATTGCCCTCGCGGGAGCGCTCCCCGACGCCGCAGAAAGCCGAGAGGCCCTCGTGCTCCTCGGCGATCGAGCGGATCAGCTCCTGGATCAGGACGGTCTTGCCGACACCGGCACCGCCGAACAGGCCGACCTTGCCGCCCTTCGCGTAGGGGGCCAGCAGGTCGACGACCTTGATGCCGGTCTCCAGGATCTCCTGGGACGGCATCAGGTCCTCGACCTCGGGGGCGCTGCGGTGGATCGGCCAGCGCTCCTCGACCTCGACCTCGGGGCCCTCGTCGATCGGCTCGCCCAGCAGGTTGAAGATGCGGCCCAGCGTCGCCTTGCCGACCGGGACCGTGATCGGCCCGCCGGTGTCGATCACCTTGTCGCCGCGCCGAATGCCGTCCGTGGCATCCATCGCGATCGCCCGCACCCGGTCGTCGCCGAGGTGCTGCTGCACCTCGCAGACCAGCCTGTTCTCGGTCCGGCCGCCGGCGGGATCGATCTCGATCTCCAGCGCCTGAAAGATCTCGGGGATCTGGTCTGGGAAGACGACGTCGATGACGACGCCGGTCACCTGCTCGACCGTCCCGATGTTCCCGTCTGTGTGAGAGGGCTCGGCAGACGCAGTCACGGAGCCACTCGTTTGATGATTGTTCTGTTCAGCCATTCGTCTCCTTCGGTTCCTCCAAGTCTTAAGAGAGTCCCTCGGCGCCCGCCACGACCTCGAGGATCTCCTGGGTGATCTCCGCCTGGCGCACCCGGTTCATCTCCAGGGTCAGGTCCGAGATCACGTCCTTGGCGTTGTCGGCGGCGTTCCGCATCGCGGTCATCCGCGCCCCATGCTCGGACGCGGTTGACTCCAGCAACGCCCGGTAGACGTTGAGCTGCGCGTACTCGGGGATCAGCTCGGCGAGCAACTCCTCCGGCTCCGGCTCGTACACCCAGAGGGCCTTCCGGTGGGCTTCTACGAGCTCCTCGTCGAGGTCGGCCGGCTCCTCGGGCGTCAGCTCCTCGACCCCCTCGCCGAAGACGTCCGCCTGCTGGACGGGGAGCAGCGTCTGCCTGCGCACGTACTGGGTGAGCGGCGAGACGTAGCGGTTGTAGATCAGGTCCACGCGATTGAGCTCCTTGTCGACGTATGAGGCGATCAGCTCGTCGGCGATCCTCCTGGCGTCTCCGAAGGCCGGCCGGTCCGTGAAGCCGACGTACTCGCCGTGGAGGTCC
>DATGDO010000183.1:0-1874 GCA_035310805.1 Solirubrobacterales bacterium | reverse complement strand
AGCGAGGGCTCGTCGGCCCAGTGGAGGTCGTCGAGCACGAGCACGAGGGGACGGTCCCGGGCGGCCGCCAGCAGCAGGCTGGTGACCGAGTCGAAGAGACGGAAGCGAGCCTCCTCGCTGTCGGTCCCCTTGGCCGGCTCGATGTCGAGCTTTTCGGCGACCTCCGGGATCAGCTGCGCGACCTCGGCCGCACCGGCGCCGAGCTGCCAGGCGAGAGCGACGGGGTCGGCGTCGCGCGCATAGGAGCGGATCGCCTGCACCCAGGGCCAGTAGGCGGGCGCGCCCTCGTCTTCGCGGCAGCGGCCCCAGTAGACGCGGGCGCCGCTCACCCTCGCGTAGGTCGCGATCTCCTCCGATGCTCGCGTCTTACCGATGCCCGGCTCGCCCACCAGCAGCTGGAGCGAGCCGCGCCCCGCGAGGGCGCCGTCCACGGCCTCGCGCAGCCCCTCGAGCTCAAGCTCGCGCCCGACGAACACCCCGCCGGCGAGGCTCTCCAGCGGATTCGGCGGCTCGTCGGCCCCCTCGGAGGGGTGCTCCTCGAGCGCAGCGAGGATCAGCTCGCGCGCCTCGCTGGCGCTCTCGGGTCGATCCTCGGGCCGTTTCGCGAGCAGGCCGAGCACGACCCGGTCGAGCGCCTCGGGCACCTGCGGGTTGTGCCGGGACGGTGGCACAGGGTCGGCGTGCAGGTGCTGGGAGATGATCGAGACGGCATCGTCGCCGGGGAACGGCGGCTGTCCGGTGAGCATCTCGTAGAGGAGTGCGCCGAGCGAGTAGAGGTCGCTCTGCGGGCGGGCTGCCTCCCCGAGCGCCTGCTCCGGCGGCAGATAGGCCACGGTCCCGACCAGCGTCCCGCCGCTGACCCGTGCCCGCGCCTCCGTCGTCGCCAGCCCGAAGTCGCCGAGCCTGGCGCGTCCGTCGTCGTCGATCCAGACGTTGGCCGGCTTCAGGTCGCGGTGGACGATGCCACGCGAATGAGCATGCTCGAGGGCGCGGCTCACGTCAGCGGCGATCTCGACCGCGCGCTCCACCTCCAGGCGACCGCCCGCCGCGGCGAGCAGTCCCTCGACGTCGCCGCCCGGCATGTAGCGGCTGACGATGAACGGGTTGCCACCGTCCTCGCCGGTGTCGAGGACCGTGACGAGATGAGGGTGGTCGCCGAGCTTGCTCATCGCCTCGGCCTCGCGGTACGCCCTGGCCTGGATCGTGGCGCCCACACCGGCCGTGTCGAAGAGAGCGACGGCGACCCCCGTGCCGGTTGCGGTGTCGTCGGAGAGATAGACCTTCTTGCGGCCGACCTGCCCGAGGAAGCGGCGCACCCGGTAGCGGCCTGCGATCTCGCTCGGGACGTCCGCCGGAAGGGGCTCCGGCAGGCGCTCCTGCGGCACGGTTGGCCCGGCACCGAGCTCGGTGCCGCAGGAGTCGCAGAACCGCGCCCCTTCACGATTCTCGTTGCCACAGGACGGACACCGCATGGCGCCACCTAGTAAATCAACCGGGCCTGGTCCGACCGTTGAGCCGGGCGAACATCTTGCGCTGCGCCTTGTAGAGCCCGGGGAACTCGCCGTAGAGGCGGTCGTAGGCCTCGCGGTTCGCCGGATCGGGCTCGAAGACGCGGTCGACCGGGACCAGCTCGCGGACCTCCTCGCGCGAGACCGCGCCGAGAGCGAGGGCGGCCAGGATCGCAGCGCCGCGAAGGTTCGCGTGCATGGGATCGGCGACGCGTTCGATCGTCCGGTCCATGACGTCGGCGTGGATCTGGCACCAGAGGTCGGAGAGGGCGCCTCCGCCGAAGAGGCGCAGCGGGTCGAGCCGCTGCCCCGCGAACTTCTCGACCGCATCGTTGAGCCAGCGGCTGTTGTAGGCGACGCCCTCCA
>DATGDO010000182.1:0-14760 GCA_035310805.1 Solirubrobacterales bacterium | reverse complement strand
CGAGATGTTCGTGAACGTACGGCGCCTGCGCCCCTGGACCAGGCGCATCCGGCCTCGCTTCTCCACCACGAGGACGCCCTGGACCCCGGGCGCCGAGGTCACGAAGGTCGGACTGTTGAAGCGCCCGATCCGCTTCAGCTTCACGCCGCCCTTGGCGTGCGCCGGGGATGACCCCGCCAGGAACGCGATCGCGGCGAGCGCGGGCAATGCCAGCTTCGCGATGTGGCGACCGCGGGATGCGCTCATCGGTGCAGAGAGAACACTCGAGCGAGGCGCTCGGTGCGGTCGTCTACGGGCTGCTCGAGGTTCCGCTCGAGCCCTTGAGCTCGGACTTCTGCTGCCCCGTCCCGGCCTGGCCGATGACCTCGCCGGGCTTGATCGGGACGACCTGGCCCGAGTCGTTCACCCGGGTCTGCGGCGGGGCGCTCGAGATCCGCACCACGAACTCACCCTCCGGCACCGAGCCGTCCGCGGTGACCGCCTTGGCCTTCCCCCCGAGGCCCGCCGCGACGCGGTAGTGGACCGTGTAGGTGCCGGCCTGCACCGGCGTCACGTTCCAGATGATCCGCTTCGTCTGGTTCGCCGGAAGCGGCCCGAAGCTGTAGGTGTCGGTCTGCGCCGCCTCCGCTCCAGCCGACGCAGTCTGTCCCTCGAGCTTGGGATAGCCCTCCTCGAGGATCCAGACCGGCCGCGAGGGGATCGCGAGGCCCGGCTGCTCGGACCTCACCGAGAAGGATCCCGATGCCTCCGGCAGGCTCTGCCCGGCCGAGCTCCCGCTCCCCGTGCCCGCGGCGCCGGTCGTCGAGGTCCCCGATTCGCCGGTGCTCGCGTTCGAGCTGGTGAAGATCGTGATCGCCAGGTTGGGGATGGTCTTCGTGCCGCTGTTCTCGACCGCCAGCGTCAGGTTCGTGTTCCCGGCCAGCTGCTGCTTGCTCGGGAAGTCGGCGCTCACGATCCGGACCGGGAAGTCGCCCGAGGGCTCGTTGACGTCCTGCCGGCTGCCGCCGCACGACGACACTCCCACTGCCAGCAGCACCCCGACGAACCCGATCCCGATCCTCTTGCGGGCCTTCAGGGGACCGGCTGTCGAGGCGCTCTCCTCCAAAGGCGCGGCCAACATACCACGCACCCTACCCCCGGCATTCCGGCTCGGTGTCGCCGGTTCCGGGGGTTTTCCCGGCCTGGCTCGGCGTCACGGTTGTGGGTGGCGATCCGCGTCGCCATCACATACTCTTCCCGGTGCGGTTGGTCGGCGGCGTATATCCGGCGGCGGTGTTCGTGGCCGCCGAATATGTTGGCCGTTGGTGACACCGTGCGGGGCCGCGGCCTCCAGCAGGGGGATCGGCTCCGGAGGAGAGCAATGGTCAGATCCGTAGCCGACAGGGCGTTCCTCCCGGCCAAGTCTCTGTTCGAGCAGGTCGGAGACATGATGATCCTGACCGCGAAGACGGTGGTCTCCGCGATCCGGCCCCCCTATCCGTACGGCGGCGAGTTCATCGGCCAGTTCCTCTTCGCCCTCCAGCTCTGCTGGTTCCCGATGATGATCTCGACCCTCGCCTTCGGCTTCGGCGCGCCGGGTCTGCAGGCCGCCAACTTCCTCTCCCTGTTCGGTGCCCTCGACCGCCTCGGGGGCTTCTTCGTGCTCGCCTCGATCCGCGAGTTCGCGCCCACCGTGACGGCGGTCGTGGTGGCCGGCGTGGCGGGCACGGCGATCACCGCGGATCTCGGCGCCCGCAAGATCCGCGAGGAGCTCGACGCGCTTCAGGTCCTCGGCGTCGACCCGATCAAGAACCTGGTCGTGCCCCGCTTCCTCGCCCTGATGCTGATCACCGGCCTGATGGACATCTATGCGCTGATCTTCGGCATCGTCGGCGGTCTCGGCGCGGAGCTGCTCTACAACGAGCCGCTCGGCGGCTTCTTCGCGACGCTCTACAACAACGCCTCGGTCACCGACCTCTGGGGCTCGGTTCTGAAGTGCACGATGTTCGGGGCGATCATCGCGATCGTCTGCTCCTACAAGGGGATGACTGCGTCGGGAGGGGCCGAGGGGGTGGGCCGCGCCGTCAACGAGGGGGTCGTGATCGCCTTCATGGGCGTCTTCGCGTTCAACTACGTGTTCACCCAGACGCTGCTCGCGACCCATCCCGAGCTCCAGGTGATCAAGTGAACGCCGGCTGGCTGGCGGTCCCGCGGGGCTGGCTCGACTCGATCGGCGAGATCTTCGGCTTCTGCGCGCGCGTTGTCGGCCTGGTCTATCGGGGCCGGGTCTTCCAGTTCTTCGGCGAGGCCCTCCGCCAGACCGGCATCCTGATCCTCGGCTCCACGCTCGTGATCTGGGGGCTCGTCTTCATCCTCGGGCTCCAGTGCGGGATCGAGGGCGCGTACTTCAACCGCTCGGTCGGCTCGCCCGCTTATGCGGGCGTGTTCGCGGCCTGGTGCGACCTGCGCGAGGTGATCCCCTACGGCTTCGGCTACATGCTCTCCGCCAAGGTGGGCACCGGGATAGTGGCCGAGCTCGGCGCGATGCGGATCTCCGACGAGATCGACGCCCTCGAGGTGATGGGCGTGCCGCCGGTCACCTTCCTGGGGGCGACCCGCCTGCTGGCCGCCTGGATCGCCTTCCCCTTCATGTACCTGGCCGCCGTCGGGATCGGCTACTTCGCCAGCTGGCTCGCCGTCGTCGAGCAGATCGGTGACGTCTCGTCCGGCGGGTACTTCCTGATCTTCTGGATGTTCCAGAACCCGCCCGACCTCTTATTCAGCCTGATCAAGGGCATGGTGATGGCGACCGCCATCGTGCTCGTCGGCTGCTACTACGGCTACACCGCCTCGGGCGGGCCGGTCGGAGTGGGCACCGCGACCGCGAAGTCGATGGTCCTCAACATCGTCCTCGTCCACATCATCGGGATGATGGGCACCCTGGTCTTCTGGGGCGCGAATCCGAGAGCACCCATTGGAGGCTGACGCGGCGACCGGCGCGAGCCTCGATTGCCCCTGCCTAGAATCTCACTGACGAAACGCAAGGAGCACTGACAGTGGCTGAGCAGAAGAAGAGCACATCCGAGCCGGTCGAGCAGGGCGACCCGCTCTCCTCGCAGGGCTACGGCGAGGAGGACTTCTCCGGCCGCGACTACGTCATCCCCGGCGTCGAGGCCGACGATCCCGATCCCTACAGGTGGCACACCGGCAAGAAGCGTGACCACGGCGGCGAGGACGCGATCGAGATCATCGACCTGGTCAAGCAGTTCGGCCGCACCCGGATCCTGAACGGCTGCAACCTCGGGATCCCGGACAACATGATCTCGATGATCCTCGGCCCCTCCGGCACGGGCAAGTCGGTGCTGATCAAGCACGTCGTCGGCCTGCTCTATCCGGACTCGGGCGACGTGCTCGTCCACGGCGAGTCGATCCCGAGCATGACCGACGACGAGCTCTTCGAGGTGCGCAAGAAGTTCGGCCTGCTCTTCCAGGACGGCGCGCTCTTCGGGTCCATGAACGTCTTCGACAACACCGCCTTCCCGCTGCGCCAGCACACCGACAAGGGCGAGGAGGAGATCGCCGAAATCGTCAATCGCCGCCTTCGCGAGGTCGGGCTCGCCGAGGCGATGTACCAGATGCCGAACGAGCTCTCCGGCGGGATGCGGAAGAGGGCCGGCTTCGCCCGGGCGCTTGTGCTCGACCCGGCGATCGTCATGTTCGACGAGCCCGACTCGGGCCTCGACCCGGTCCGCACGGCTCTCTTGTGTGAGCTGATCCGCGAGGTCCACGAGGAGAACGGCGGCTGCTACCTGGTGATCAGCCACGACCTCGGCACCGCCCGGCGGATCGCGGACTTCCTCGCGGTCCTCTGGAAGGGTCGGATCGTCGAGTCGGGCCTCTCCGACGAGCTCTTCAACTCCGGCAACGAGTTCATCCGCCAGTTCCTGAACGCGGACGTCAAGGGCCCGCTGGCGATGGACTAGGCGGGGCCCCCCGCCGTCGCACCGACGAGGAGCCTCCGGCCGCGCCGCTACCGTGAGCCGCGATGGCTCCGAAGCGCATCACCGACGTGAACGTGCTCTCCTCGATCGTCGAGCTGGCAGGCGACGGCTACTGCCCGGTGCCGGAGCTGCTCCGCCTGCTGCCCAGGCGCACCCACGCCGAGCGCCGCCGGGCGCTCAATCGCTCGGTCAACGGCGGCCTCGTGCTGGAGCGGCGCGGGCCGGACGGCCGCCTGCACGTCGCGGTCGCCAGCGAGGGCTGGCGCCGGCTCCGCGCCGCGGCCTGACTCTGGGCTGCGAATCGGCGGCGCGCGAGACTGGCGCGGTCCTCAGGTCGGCTCCGTAACCTCCGCCTCGTGGATGCGGGGAGATTCTTCGAGCGGGTCGCTGCCCTGGCCGTGCGCTGGCCCTGGCTGGTGATCGCGCCGATCCTGGCGCTCACCGGCGCCGGGATCTTCGCCGCGACCCGGCTCGACACCAGCGCCGGTACCGACACGCTGGTCAGCAAGGGGTCCCCGGAGTACGAGGCGACGCAGGCCTTCCACCAGGACTTCGGCGACGAGCCGGTGATCGTCCTCGCCCAGGAGGATCTCCGCAAGCTCGTCCTCACCAAGGACCTCGAGCCGCTCTTCGAGCTGGAGGAGTGCTTCGCAGGCGGAACCCAGCTCGCCGCGTCGTTGCCGCACCGGCAGAAACAGCCGCTGCCGCCGGTCTGCGACCGGATCGCCAAGCTGCGCCCGAGTCGTTCGGTCTTCGGGCCGGGCACTTTCCTCTACCTGAGCGTCGCTGGGATCCAGCAGGCCCTGCAGGGGCAGATCGGCGGTGCCGGCCAGGCCGCGCAGGCCGCGGGGGAGCGGGCCCGGAAGGCCGCCGCGAAGCGCGGCGCCTCGGCGGCCGAGCAGCAGCAGGCGGCCACCGCCGCGGCGCAGCAGGTGCTCGGCAACTTCCAGAGGAGCCTGATCCAGGTCGCGCTCCAGTATGGGATCACCTCCGTCCCGCGGCTCGACGACCCCAACTTCGTCAGCCGCGTCGTCTTCGACCAGTCGAAGCCGGCCGGCACCCCCAAGGAGCGCTTCGGCTACCTCTTCCCGAACAGGGATGCCGCGCAGATCATCGTCCGCCTGCGCCCCGACCTGACCGACGCGGAACGCCACGAGGCGATTGGGCTCTTCCGCCAGGCGGTCTCCAACCCCCGCTTCAAGCTCAGCGCCGGCAGCTACATCGTCACCGGCGCCCCGGTCGTGGTCGACGCGGGCTCGCGCGAGCTCCGCAGCCAGACGCTTCTGCTGCTCGGCGTGGCCGGGCTGGTCATGGCCCTCACCCTGCTCTTCATCCTGCCCCGGCCGCTGCGGCTGCTGCCGCTGGGCGTCGCCGTCGCCGCGGGGTCGATGACCCTCGGCCTGGTGGCCCTGTTCGGCGGCTCGCTGACCGTCGGGGCGATCGCGATGCTTCCCGTGCTGGTGGGACTGGCGGTCGACTATGCGATCCAGTTCCAGGCCCGCTTCAACGAGACCCGGGCCGAGGGGGCGCCGCCCGGGCGCGCCGTGGCGATCGCCGCCGCGGGCGGCGGCCCCGTGATCGGGGCGGCATGCGTTGCGACCATCGCCGGCTTCGGGGTCTTCGCGCTCTCGCCGAGCCCGCTGGTCCGCTCCTTCGGCCTCCTGCTCGTCATCGGGATCACCCTGGCCTTCGCGATCGCGCTCACCGGCGGGCTGGCGGCACTCGGTCTCTCGGCGTGGCGGGACTCCGCTCGACCCGAGGCGGCGCCCACGCCGCAGGGGCCCAGCTCGGCCGGGGGGATCGCCACGCGCCTCCAATCGGTCGGCGTCGCGGCGATCGCGATCGCGATCGCCAGGCCGAGGAGGGTGCTGGCGGCCGGCCTGCTGCTGGCGGTCTGCGGATGGGTTGCGACCGCGGGGACGGGGGTGGAGACCGACATCCGCGACCTCGCTCCGCCCCACCTGGCGGCCCTCAAGGACCTGAACGAGCTCGAGAAGCAGACCGGGATCTCCGGGGACGTCAACGTCACCATCAGGGCCTCCGATCCGACCAGCCCGGAGGTGATCAACTGGGCCGAGGGCTTCCAGCAGCGGGTGCTCGCCCGCCACGGCTTCTCCGGATCCTCGCCGAGCTGCTCCACGGCGCAGATCTGCCCGGCCCTCTCCCTGACGGACTTCTTCGGTGGCGCCGCCACGTCCTCGAGCTCGGCGTCGTCCGGCCAAGCCGGGCAGAATGCCGGGGGCGTCCAGGCCCTGGTTCAGGCCCTGCCCTGCTTCATCACCCAGATCGTGATCAGCCATCGCGGCGAATGCAGCCCCTCGGCCGGGACCACCCCGATCGGCGACACCGCCGACATCGCCTTCGGCATCCGGGTGCAGCCGCTCTCCGACCAGCAGAGGCTGATCGACGACATTCGCGCGCAGATCGACCCACCGGGAGGCCCTCCGCCTCCGGCCGGCACCACGGTCGAGCTCGCTGGGCTTCCGGTGCTCGCGGCCCAGGCGAACACCGACCTCTCCCACAGCCGCTGGTGGCTCCCGCTGACGGGCCTGGTCGCGGTCGGCGTGGTCCTCGCGGCGGTCTACCGCTCGGTTCGGCGGGCGATCGTGCCGCTGATCCCCGTGCTGATGGCCACCGGCTGGTCCGGGCTGGTGGTGGCGGCGCTCGGCGTCTCGCTCAACCCGATGTCCGCCACCCTCGGCGCCCTGGTGATCGCGATCGCGACCGAGTTCAGCGTGATCCTCTCCGCCCGCTACGCGACCGAGCGCCGGGCGGGGCTCTCCGTCGGGGAGGCCCTGCGCCGGACCTATCTCCGCACCGGGGCGGCCGTGCTCGCCTCGGGGATCACGGCCATCGCGGGGTTCGCGGTGCTCGCGATCGCGGGTCTCCCGCTGCTCGACGAGATCGGCCTGATCTCGGTGGCGCCGGTGTTGCGCGACTTCGGGCTGGTCACGGTCGCCGACCTGCTGGTTGCGCTCGCCGGGGTGATGCTCGTGCTGCCCGCGGCCGTGGTCTGGGCCGAGGAGGGCTTCCCGCTGCCCACCCGCGCCCGCCCCGCGCCGCTGGCGCCGGGACACTCCGCCCCGTAGGGGACCATTGAGGCCGTGGAGGACGGCGCTGGACGAGACGGCGGCCCCGGCAAGGAGCCGAGCGGGCGCCCGCGCCGGGCGACGATCTACTCGCTGATCGTCGGGATGGCGTTCATCGCGCTGATCGCGGTGGCCGGCATCAACACGATCTCGACGAAGAACAAGGGCGTGCTGGGGGCGAGCAACGAGGGGGACATGCCGCTGGCCCAGTTCGCCGTGCCGAACGCCCGCACGGGGGCGGGCGGCGACGCCAACATCGCCCAGGACGACTGCGACTCCGCCCGGATCCCCTGTCCCCCGGGCAGCCGCCGCACGCCCGCCTGCCGGGTCGGCGTGCCGGGCGCGATCCGCGTCTGCGACCTCTTCGACAAGCCGCTGGTTCTCTCGTTCTGGTTCACGCGGGGCGGAGACTGCGAGAACCAGGAGGACGTCTTCGAGCGTGCCTACCGCCGCTACTCGGGGAGGGTCAACTTCCTGGCGATCGACGTCCGCGACGACGACTCCGAGGTCCGCAAGCTGATCGCGTCGCACCACTGGACCCATCCCGTGGGCCTCGACCGCGACGGGGCCCTCTCCAACCTCTACCGGGTCGGGGGCTGTCCGACCTTCGTCTACGCCTACCCGGGTGGGATCCTCGAGTCCACCTCGATCGGGCAGCTCGACGACCAGCGCTTCTTCTCGAAGGTCGACGCCCTGATCGCCGCCTCCGACCGGCGGGCCGAGACCCTGCGCTGATGGCGGAGCGGCCGGAGGAATGGGAGGTCGCCCCGGAGCCCGGCTGGATCGAGCCCGGGCTCGCCCACGAGTTTCCGGGTCTCTCGATCGCCTCGACCGCGCTCGAGACGACCAGCGGGCGAAGCCCCGAGGCCCTCAAGGAGCGGCTTCGGTCGCTCAGCGACCGGATCGGCGGGGCGCAGGCGATCCAGCTGCGCCAGAAGCCGATCCCCTGGGCCTACCGGGTCTTCTTCCGGCAGATCGGGCTCGACCCCGACACGACGCGGACGCCGGTCGAGCAGCTGATCTTCGAGCGCATGCACGACGGGCGCTTCAAGAGCCGCAACCGGGTGGAGGACGCCCTGACGATCGCGATCGTCGAGGTCGGAGTCGCGCTGCGGGCGTTCGACGCGGACGGGGTCGAGGGGCGAATCGGCCTGCGGCTCTCCGGCGAGGGCGAGGGCTTCGAGGGCCGCGTCTCGCCACTGCCGGACGGCACGATCGTGGTGGCGGACGAGCAGCGCCCGCTCGGGATCCTCTTCGGCCGCACCGCCGAGGGGCGCGGGGTGGGTCGCGGGACGAACCGGATCCTGTTGGTGGCGATCGGGGTGCGGGGCGTGCCTGAGATCGCGCTGGAGGAGGCGCTCTGGGTGGCGGGCAGCGCCCTCCGGGCGTAGACTGGTGCCACTCGTCGAGGAGGCCCTGATGCCGGAGGAGTTGATGCGAGGGCGCGCCGCAGCCGAAGGCGAGGCGCGACCCGTCTTAGGTCCGTCCGATCTTCCGGAGGTGCAGACAGCGCCCGAGGAGGACCTTTCCCTTGTTGTGCGAGGGCGCTCCGCAGGCGAAGTCGATCAGCGACGCGATTCGTTCTCGGTTCCTCCGGCGCCGCCGGAGGGCCTCGACACCGTCCTCTACGAGCATGACGAGCGGGCCTCCCGCGCCGACCTGCGCCGCCAGATCGCGGCGATGGAGCTGGCGCTCGCCAGGCTCTTCGGCTCGGCCTTCCCGCGCAAGGGGATCGACTTCTCGGTGCCCGGGATGGGGGGGCCGCGGCTGCTCTCGGTCGATGAGCTCGAGCGGGTCCGCGATGCTCTGGCCGCCCGGATCCCGGAGGTCAAGGCGGACCTGCGCGACTACGCGGTGGTCGAGGAGCAGAACCGGGAGCTGATCGAGGAGATGACCGCGGACCCGGGCTCGTACAGGTGGGTCCGCGTCCACAACGAGGAGATCGGCGAGCCCGGCTGCAGGAACTGGCACGTCAGGCCGAAGTGGGGAGTGCTCGGGATGCTGCTCGGCTGGTGGCGAGTCAAGATCTCCTCCGGTTGCCCGTTAGCCGCGGGGCGCCGGCCCCCTGAACCCTGATGGCGACGAAGCGACAACGCCGCAAACGGCGGCGGCGCCAGTCGACCGGCGACCCCGCCGCGGCCCCGTCCCCGGGGCCACTTCTCGGCGGTAGCGGGTCAGAAGGCTCGGGGATCCGATCCACAGGCTCCGCTACCGCCGGAGTGCCGGCGCCTGGCGGACGGGCCGGCGCCCGATCACGACGTGACGATCGCCCACCCGCCCCTTGGGGGTCCTTCCCGCTCTCCGAGATCGCCGTCTTCGTCGGGATCCTGCTGCTGATCGCGGGTTTCTTCACACCGCCGCCGCAGGGGTTCGTGATGATCGCGGTGGGTCTCGCGCTCGGATCCCTTGCGGGGCTGGAGCTGTCGGTCCGCGAGCATTTCGCCGCCTACCGTTCCCATACCCTGCTGCTCTCGGCGGCCGTGGGAATCCCGGTGTTCGGGGCCCTGTTCGTCGGCACCGAGCTGAGCCCGGCGATCTGCGTGGCCGCCGGGCTGTTGGCGTTCGGGGGCGCCGCCTGGCTGTTCGCCTCAGCCTTCCGCCGTCGCTCCGGCGGCGCCCTCTATCGGCTTCGGGATTGACCCGGTCACCCGCCCGCCTCTCAGGCGGGTGCCGCTAGCTCAGCCGACTGGCGAGCTTCGCCTCGATGGCCACGACGAGGATCCGGCGCTGCCGCTCGGTCAGCGTCCCCACCTTCTTGCCCTCACCGAGGGCGGCCGAGGCGAGCAGCTTCCGGGAGCGAGCTCGGCCCCAGCGGCGCTGACTGCAGAGCAGCTCGCTGAGGCTCATGCTGTCGGCCTCCCAGGGGGAGTCGAGGATGACCTCGCTGACGCTGCGGCGGCCGGCCGAGATCTCGCGCTTCAGCGCGGCACGGGCCAGACGGACCTGGTTGGCGCGGGCGAGGGCCTGCATGCACTGGGAGCCATCCCCTTGTCTCTGCTCCGGCTCGGTCTGGGGTTCGACGACCTTAGGCTCGATCCGCCGATGCGGGATGGGCAGTGGGCGGGCAGGGGCAATCGTCGAAGCAGCAGACATGTTTCTCCCTCCTGCAGGGTCAGGATTGTTTGGCGGGCTTGCTTGCGGCCGGCGTGCCCCAGTCGCTCTGACGAGCCGGGGAAGTGGACGGTCCTCTCCTTGCTTCTGTTTCCCGTCCGCTCCTGCCCCGGAAGCGCGCGGCGAGGCGAAACCTATACGTCTCGCGCGCCGAGAATCAACACCCAAAAAATCATCTCGTTCGCTAAGAGCAGATCTTTTGTCGCCTGCGGAGTAACCCCCTCGATGGGGGGCCGGCGCGAGCAGATATGCGCTCCCCAGACCCGGGAGATGAGACGTCCGCTAGGCGGTCGACAGATCGGGGAAGCGGCCCTTGACCTCGGCGATGATCGCCAGGGCGCGATCGAGCTGGCCCCGCTCGTGGGTCGCCATCAGGCTGGTCCGCAGGAGGGCGCCCCCGGGCGGGACCGCCGGGTGTAGCGCGACGTTGGTGTAGACGCCGGCCTCGAACAGCGCCTTCCAGAAGAGGACGGCCTGCCAGTCCTCTCCGATGATCACCGGGACGACGGGGGTGGTCGCCTCGCTGCCGTCCGGCAGGGTGCCCGGCTCCACCACCTTGAGGCCGAGGTCCCGGAAGCCCTGGCGCAGATAGGCGGCGTTCTCGAGCAGCCGCGCCATCAGCTCCGCCCCCTCGGACCGGATGATCCGCAGCGCCCCGAGGGCGGCGCCGACGGCCGCGGGGACGGCGGAGGCGCTGAAGATGAATGATCGGGAGGAGATCCGCAGGTACTCGACCACCTCCTCGGAGCCGGCGATGAAGCCGCCGCAGGACGCCAGGCTCTTCGAGAAGGTCCCCATCCTGAGATCGACCTCGTCCTCGAGCCCGAAGAGCTCGCAGGCGCCGGCTCCCCGGGCGCCGAGCACCCCCACTCCATGGGCCTCGTCCACCATCAGCCTCGCCCCGTAGCGACGGCAGAGCTCGACGATCGGCGGCAGGTCGCAGACGTCGCCCTCCATGGAGAAGACCCCGTCCACCACGACCAGGGCGCCGCTCCCGTCGGACACGGAACGCTCCAGCATCGTCTCGAGCTTGTCCATCCGGTTGTGGCGGAAGGGGCGCAGGCGGGCCCCGGAGAGCTTGCAGCCGTCGAGGATCGAGGCGTGGTCGCCCGAGTCGCAGATCACCGTGTCCCCCGGCTCGAGGATCGCGCTGATCGCGCCGAGGTTCGACTGGTAGCCGGTCGTGTAGACGAGGGTGTCCGCAGTGCCCATCCAGTCGGCGAGCTCGCGCTCCAGCTCGACGTGGAGCGGGGTGGTGCCGTTGAGGAGGCGAGATCCGGTGAGACCGGTGCCGTACTGCTCGAGGGCGGCGCGGGCCGCCTGCTTCACGCGCTCGTCCGTGGTCAGACCCAGGTAGTTGTTCGAGCCGAGCATGATCGTCTCGCGCCCCTCCATCTCGACGACGGGGCCCGCCTGGGACTCGAGGATGCGGAAGTAGGGGAGGAGGTCGCCCTGCTTGGCGGCTTCGAGCTGCTCGACCCGGTCGTGGGTGCGGACCTTCTCGAAGACGTCCACCGGAGATGCGAGGTCGCGCGCCAGCGCGACCCGTTTGGCGCTGGAGTCGGACATGCCCCGCAAGTCTCGCAGTTAGTAGGTTCCGCAGCCGTGCCAGGCGCCCTACAGGTACGGCCCGTGCAGGGTCGCCGCGAGCTGACCAAGTTCATCAGGCTCCCGTTTCGGCTTCACAAGGGGACTCCGTGGGTTCCGCCCCTGATCTCGGAGCGGCGCCACTTCCTCGATCAGGAGAAGAACCCCTACTTCGGCCACGCCGAGGCCGAGTACTTCCTCGCCTGGCGGGACGACGAGCCGGTGGGGCGGGTCACGGCTCAGATCGATCGCCGCTGGGACCAGTTCCAGGGCGGCAGCGACGGCCAATTCGGCTTCATCGAGGCGGAGGACGACGCGAGGGTCTTCGACGCTCTCTTGAGGACTGCGGAGGAGTGGGTTCGCTCCCGCGGGCGGGAGCGCCTGATCGGCCCGATGGACTTCACGACCAACGACGAGTGCGGGCTGCTGATCGACGGCTACGAGAGGCGGCCGATGATCCTCGAGCCCTGGCACCCGCCCTACTACCGCGAGCAGCTCGAGGGGCTCGGGTACGCGAAGAAGGTGGACCTGCTGATCTGGTACCTGAGAATGGGCGAGCTCAGGGATGGCCTGAAGTTCCATCCCGCGATCCACGCAGCCGCCGAGAAGGTGGAGACCGAGCACGGGATCACGATCCGCAACATGAACCGCCGGGACCTCGAGGCGGAGATCGGGAGGTTCATGGAGGTCTACAACTCGGCCTGGGAGAAGAACTGGGGGTTCGTCCCGATCACGGACGAGGAGGTCCACTTCCAGGCTGGCAACCTGAAGCAGATCCTCGACGAGCGCTGGACCTTCGTCGCCGAGCGCGGCGACGAGGTCGTTGGCGCGGCGCTGACCCTGCCCGACATCAACCAGGTGATGCCGAAGCTGAACGGCCGGCTGCTGCCCTTCGGCTGGCTCCGGTTCCTGCTCGGGAAGCGGAAGATCGACGAGGTACGGGTCTTCGCGCTCGGCGTCAAGCCCGAGTTCCAGCACACCGGCGTAGCGGCGAGCTTCTACATCAAGCACCTCGAGGCCACCGATCCGAAGGGCGTGATGGCTGGAGAGCAGGGCTGGATCCTCGAGTCCAACGAGCCGATGAACCGCGCCATGGAGGGGATGGGCGGCAAGCTCGTCAAGCGCTACCGCCTCTACGAGAAGGCTCTCTAGCTCCGCTCGTAGGTGCCCGCGAGCCGCGCCTCTGCGAGGACGTGGCCGTCGAGCTCGCCCTCCAGCTCCTCCCTGGCGGCGCCGGGCTCCAGGTCGAGCTCCGTGTCGAGCGCGTAGAGCTCGTGGAGATAGCGATGGGGACCGTGTCCCGGCGGGGGACAGGGCCCCATGTATCCGCGCTGGCCTCGCCCATTGGCGCCCTCGGCTGGGGCCGACGCTCCCTCGTCGAGGCCGCCGGCATGGGGGTCGATGTTCCAGGCGAGCCAGTGCAGGAAGTCACCCGACGGGGCATCGGGGTCATGGACGATCAGCGCCAGCGACCGCGTCCCCTCGGGGACGAAGTTCCAGGCCAGCGGTGGCGAGCTGTTCTCCCCGTCGCAGCTGTGGCGCTCCGGGATCGGCTCCCCGTCGCCGAAGGCCGGGCTGGTCAGCTCGAGCTCGGGCATCTGGTCGTCGCTTTCCCCGCGCACGTTCGGGAGAAACGCCCGGAGAGGTCCTCACCTGCCCTTAGGATGATGACGATGGCCGAACGGGCGCACGGACAGGATGAGCTGATCGAGATGCGAGGGGGCTCCGATCAGGCGAGGGCGCGCCGCCAGGCGCGACCCGTCTCATTGACGGAACCGGTTGCACTGGAGGTCCGGCCGCTGCCGCTCCGCTCCCAGGGCCGCGGGATCGAGATCTGGGGCCGTGAGCTCAGCCCGGTCGCAGTTGCCGCCGCCGGTGGCGCCGCCGCCGGCGTGGCGGTCGTCGCGGTGGCGCGCGCCGCGCGCTCGCCCCGGCGCCCGCCGCGCCGCGGCCTCTTCCGGCGCCGCGAGAAGGTCGTCTCCAGCCGCAGCTTCCTGGTGGACGTTCACGTCCTCGGCCGGTAGCGCCCGGGTGGTAGTCGAGGAGCGGGTCATGCCCCGCTGGCCGTACCGGCTGCCGCGCGGAAGCGGCGGAGACGGCGTGGTGCGCAGGCGTGGCAACCTTCTCGAGCGGCTCCTGCACGTGGACCACTCGCCGGTCCGGGTGAGGGTCTGGCGGACCCGGGACGGTCACGTCCACATTCGGGCCGATTCCGTGGACCCGCGCCTGGTCGAGCATCCGATTGCGGTCGCCGGGGCTCCCGCTCCCGAGGAGACTCGGCCGGCGGGAGAGTGGGAGCTCGACCTCGCCGTCGAGCGAACACGGTTCTCGCTGGCGGTCGAGGACGACATGGCCGAGTTCTTCCACACCTTCAAGCGCGACCCGCTGCTCGGTCCGACCATCCACCACAAGCCCTGGGTGAGGCCCCGCCGCCGGCCCTGGCCCTGGGAGGCGCTCTGCTGGGCGGTCACGGCGCAGTTGATCGAGAGCTCGCGGGCTGCCGAGATTCAGCGGCGCATCGTCCGTCGCTGGGCCCCGCGGCACCTGCCGGCCGATCACCCGACCCCGAAGCGCGGCCGAGATCCGTGGCCGCTTCGCGACGTCCCGTCCGCAGCGGTGATCGCCGGTCGGGCTCCCGCCGAGCTCGCCTCGATGGATCTGAGCCAGGGCCGCTCGGTCGCGATGGTCCGCTGCGCCCGGGAGGTGGAGCGCGGGCGGGCCCGGCTCGACGACCCCGAATGCGACCGGCGGCTGCTCGAGATCTCGGAGATCGGTCCGTGGACGATCCAGTGCCTCGGCCTGGCGGGTCGCGGCGATCCCGACTCGCTTCCCGCCGGCGACCTCGCCTACGTCAAGCTCGTGGGCCATCTGGCGGGGCTCGGGCGCCGCGCCACGGTCGAGGAGGTCGAGGAGTACTTCGCACCCTACGCGCCGTTCCGCGGCCTCGCCGGCACCTATGCCCTGGTCGGCTGGCACAAGGCGATGGGGGCGGG
>DATGDO010000181.1:0-20869 GCA_035310805.1 Solirubrobacterales bacterium | reverse complement strand
CTTTCTCGACGACGAGCTGCGGCACCGCGGGATCCCGTGGCAGAAGACCGTGATCGGCGGGTTCAGCCAGGGCGCCGCCGTCGCCTGCGCGGTGGCCCTCGGCATGGGGCGCCCGCGCCCCGCCGGGCTGCTGATGATGAGCGGCTTCTTCCCGATGGTGCGCGGCTGGAAGGTGGACCCGCGTGCGAAGCGCGGGTTGCCCGCCTACGTTTCCCATGGCGCCTACGACCCTGTGATCCCGGTCGGCTTCGGCCGCAAGGCCCGCGACCTGCTGGAGGAGGGCGGCCTCCACGTCACCTTCCGGGAGCCGCGGGTCCAGCACACCGTCGACTTCGCCCTGATCCCCGAGATGCGCGACTGGGTTTCGTCGGTGATCACGGGCCAGCCGGTGATCGAGGGACCGCCCTCTGCCCGCTAGCCCGGCGGGCAGGGAGCGCCGAGGGCCTGCCGGGTCGATCGCTGCAAGCGGTAGCGCTGGATCATGCACTCGGTGGTGTCGCCGTCCGAGGTGATCGCGTAGCTGCCCAGCGGGGTGCCGTCTCGGTGAGCACCGAAGACTCGGTTGCGGACGTTGTCGCGGAACGAGGAGGCGTCTGTGCCGGCGCCGCGAATCGCCTGCAGGATCAGCCCCATCGCCTCGTATCCATAGGCGGCGTAAGGCCCCGGCGCCCGCTGAAAGCGCCGCTGGAACTGGGCGGAGAAGCCGCTGTCCGGCAGGCGGCTCGGGTCGAGCTCGGCGCTCAACGCGAGCGACTCCGGGGCGGTCCCGTAGACGCTCAGCGTCTGCGACCCCGGTTCGTAGACGGCCTGCTTTCCGCTGCCTCCCACCGCCACCGCCGACGGAGGCTTCCCCTGCATGAGTTGGATCCCGTGCTCGGCCGCGGCCGACTTGAACTTCCCCGCCGACAGGTCCTGAAAGGGGGAACCGTCGGAGGTGACCGCGGCGGCGGTCACGCCGAGCTCCGAGGCCCAGCTCGCGGCAGCGGCGTCGACGATCTCGTCCGCCGGAACGGTCCGCGCGAAGTTCGGCGAGCCCGAGGGCCGATAGCGGTCCGGCGAATCCGGGTAGCCGGTCGCCGGCGCGGTCAGGTCGATTCCGCCCGCGCCGGGTGAGACCTGGACGAGCCCCGCATCGTTGGTGATCGGCATGGACCCTCGTGTCGGCTGCGAGTCGAGCTCGCCGATGTATGCGGCGGCGGATGAGTCCTGTACCGCCCGGCGGGCGTTGGCCCCCACCGCCACCGGATCCCAGGCCCGCCCCTTGGCGTCGTCGAGAAACCGGGCCCGCACCTCGATCGACCCGGCCCTGCCCCGTGCCTGCTCCAGCGCGAGTCGCGCGCCCTCGGAGGCGTCGCGGCCATCGGCGCTCCGAGGACCGCTCAGCGGCAGGCTGACGTAGACCGCGACCGGCGCCTCGATCGATGCACTGCCGGCGACCCCGCAGCCGGCGGCTGTGACGGCGAGGGCGAGTGCAGGCAACAGCGCCGCGAGTGCCAGGCGCGGCATCGGCCTAGCCGAAGAAGACCTCGGCCTCGCGATAGAAGGACTCCGGAACGGTCTTGAGCTCGGCGATCGCCTCGGAGAGGTCGACCAGCTCGATGTCGACCCCTCGCAGCGCGGTCATCTTGCCCCACTGGCGGTCGTGGACGGCGTCGATCGCGTGCAGCCCGAAGCGGGTGGCGAGCACCCGGTCGAACGCGGTCGGCGTGCCGCCGCGCTGGACGTGGCCGAGCACCGTGGCCCGGGCCTCGTGGCCGGTCTTCCCCTCGATCTCCCCCTCCAGCCAGTGGGCGATTCCGCCGAGCCGCACGTGTCCGAAGGCGTCCCTGGGCAGCCCCTGGTCCTTGGGGATCCCGCCCTTCGGCGTCGCGCCCTCGGCGACGACGACGATCGGTGAGTACTGGGCCTCGAACCGCCGGACGATGTAGTCGCAGACGCGATCGATGTCGAAGTGGACCTCGGGGATCAGGATCACGTTGGCGCCCCCGGCCAGGCCCGCGTGGACGGCGATCCACCCGGCGTGCCGGCCCATCACCTCGCAGATCAGCGTGCGCTTGTGGCTCTCCGCCGTCGTGTGCAGCCGGTCGATCGCCGACATCGCGATGTTGACCGCCGTGTCGAAGCCGAAGGTGTAGTCGGTGGCGCTCAGGTCGTTGTCGATCGTCTTCGGCACCCCGACGACTTTGATCCCCTGGTCGTGAAGCTTCGACGCAGCGCCGAGCGTGTCCTCGCCACCGATCGCGATCAGGCCGTCGATCTCCTGATCGGCGAGGTACTTCGCGATCCGCTCCGGACCGTTGTCCTCCTTGAAGGGGTTGGTCCGAGAGGAGCCGAGGATCGTGCCGCCGCGAGGCAGGATCCCCCGCACGTCGACGATCGTGAGGGGGCGGCTGTCCCCCTCCAGCGGACCCCGCCAGCCGTCGCGGAAGCCGACGAACTCGTACTCGTAGTCGCGGACCCCCTTGCGCACGATCGCGCGGATCACCGCGTTCAGTCCTGGGCAATCTCCTCCGCCGTTTAGAACGCCGATCCGCATGACGCGGTCAATCTACCTTGGCGCGGCCTGACTCCGTCAGCGCTCGGAGATCTCCGCGCTCAGCACCGGCTTCACGTCGACGACCGGTGTGTCGTCGAGCGCCTCCAGATCGTGGACCTTGAGGCGCCCGCCGTCGACCTCGGCGACCTCGACCCGGTGGATCCCGATCGGGTTGGGCCGGTGCGGCGACCGCGTGCTGAACACCCCGGCGGGCGGTCTCGAGGTGTCGCCGCGCGGATGGACGACGAGCGTGTCGCGGTCCGCGCGATCGAGCCAGGTGAGGACCAGGAGCTGATCGCCGGGCGAGACTCCCCGCAGACCCTCGAGCACCTCCGGCTCGAAGATCAGCCACGCGTCCGGCGCCCCCTCGTCGCCCTGCTTGGGCGCCGACTCCAGGTCGGTCAGCGGCGACTCGACGTGGCCGACCGCGCGGACGTCGTAGACCTGATCGGACGGCATGCCGGAAGCCTAGGCGAACGAGATCTCCGCCCTGATCAGCGGCCTGGTTCGTAGCTTGCGCGGGGGCCGGAGCCCTCAGGTGTTGATGACGTCTCTGGGCAGGTGCGCTAGGGCCGTGTGATCCAGTCGATGATCGGGCGCGCGACTCGGAGCAGGGCGCCGGTGAAGACGCCCCCCAGGAAGAGGAGCGCGTCGACCGGGCCCGGAATGCCGAGGGCGTAGGCGATCACCATTACGCACCCGCCCAGCACCGTGAAGAGGATCAGCTGCACAGCTCGGAAACCCTATCTGGCGAGGGCGTCGCGGGCTATCCGGCGAGGGCGTCGCGGGTTGCGCTCAGGAAGTCGGCCACCCCGCGGACGGCAGCGTCCCGGTCGGGGGCGTCGCCGACCTCGCGCACCAGCCTGGTGCCGATGATGACTCCGTCGGCAACCTCCCCCACCGTCGCAGCCTGCTCCGGGGTCGAGATCCCGAATCCGACCGCCACCGGCACGCTCGCCTCGGCCTTCGCGGCGGAGATCAGATCGGTCAGCTCGGGCGGCAGCTCCGCCCGCTCGCCGGTCACGCCGACGGTCGAGACGAGGTAGACGAAGCCGTGGGCGCGCGCGCAGATCTCGCCGCGCCGTTTCGGCGGGGTCGTCGGCGCGACGAGCGGGATCAGGGCGAGACCGAGCGAGGCGAGCTCGGCGCCGACCTCGTTCTGCTCCTCGAGAGGAAGGTCGGGGACGATCACCCCCGATGCCCTGGCGGCGGCGGCCAGAGAGCCGAACTCCCCTGCTCCCCTGGCAAGGACCATGTTCGCATAACACATGAGCGCCACCGGGACGCGATCGCCGACGGCGGCGCAGGTCTCGAGCACCGACTCGAGGGTGGCCCCGCCCCTGAGGGCCACAGTGTCCGCCGCGTGGATCGTCGGGCCATCGGCCAGTGGATCCGAGAAGGGAACGCCGAGCTCGACCAGGTCCGCACCGGCGTCGGCATAGGCCCCGGCGACTGCCGAGGCGGTGTCCTGGTCCGGGAACCCGCCCATCAGGTAGGGCATCAACGCCGCCCGCCCGTCCCGCCGCGCAGCCTCGAAGGCGGCGCCGATCCGGGCGGCGCCGGTCTGGGTGGCCGTCCCCTCAGCCATCGAGCTCTGCCAGCTTGGCCGTCACCTCGTCGATGTCCTTGTCGCCGCGGCCGGAGAGGGTGAGCACGTCATACCCGTCGTCCCGCCCGCGAGGCCGAGCCGCGCCCGGACGCGAGGCCGCGGCGTTGGATTCGCTGAGCAGCCAGGCGATCGCGTGCGAGGGCTCGAGCGCGGGGATGATCCCCTCGAGCCCGGCCAGCTCGCGGAAGGCCTGCAGCGCCTCGGCGTCCGAGGCCGATTCGTAGGTGGCGCGGCCCAAGTCTCGCAGGTAGGCGTGCTCGGGCCCGACCCCCGGGTAGTCGAGCCCGGCCGAGACCGAGTGGGCCTCGAGGATCTGCCCCTCCTCGTCCGAGAGCACCGCGGAGAGCGCTCCGTGGAGCACGCCCGTCCTGCCGGCGACCAGTGAAGCGCCGTGATGGCCCGAGTCGAGTCCCTCCCCCGCCGCCTCGACGCCGATCAGCTCGACAGGGTCACCGAGGAAGGCATGGAAGCTTCCGATTGCATTCGAGCCGCCGCCGACACAGGCGATCACGCGGCTCGGCAGCGCTCCCTCGGCCTCCAGCGCCTGGGCGCGGGCCTCGTCCCCGATCACGCGCTGCAGGTCTCGAACCAGCGCCGGGTATGGCGCGGGGCCGACCACCGAGCCGATCACGTAGTGGGTGTCCGCGACGGTGGCGACCCAATCGCGGATCGCGGCGCTGACGGCCTCCTTCAGCGTCCGGGCACCGGCCTCGACCCGGATCACCTCGGCACCCAGCAGCCGCATCCGCTCGACGTTCGGGGCCTGGCGGCGGATGTCCTCGCTGCCCATGTAGACGGCGCACCCGAGGCCCATCAGCGCGCACGCCGTCGCCGTGGCGACGCCGTGCTGCCCCGCCCCGGTCTCGGCGATCACGCGGCTCTTTCCCATCCGACGGGCGAGCAGGGCCTGGCCGACCGCGTTGTTGATCTTGTGGGCGCCGGTGTGGGCGAGGTCCTCGCGCTTCAGGTAGACCCGGCGGCCGAGCCGCTCCGAGAGCCGCTCGGCCAGATAGAGCGGGGTGGGGCGGCCGACGAAGTCCCGCAGCAGCGTGGCGAGCTCGGACTGAAAGCCCTGGTCATCACGGGCCTCGGCCCAGGCTGCGCTGAGCTCGTCGAGAGCCGCGATCAGGGTCTCGGGCACGAACCGGCCTCCGTAGGGGCCGAAGCGCTCCTCGACTGTCGCGCTCATGGCGAGGTCACCTTGACGGGCAGCTGCACCCCCGCGGCCCCGAGGAAGGCCTCGACCTTGGCGTGGTCCTTGCGGCCGGGCTCGGCCTCGACTCCGCTGACTACGTCGACCGCGAACGGCTTCACCAGCTCGATCGCGTCCGCCACGTTCTCAGCCGTGAGGCCCCCGGCGAGGACCATCGGGACCTTGGAGCGGCGCTTCGCCACCAGCTCCCAGTCGAAGCTCCTGCCCGTCCCGCCGTGGATCCCGTGCCAGTAGGCGTCGAACAGGTGGAAGTCGGTCCGGAAGGCCTCGGCCGCCCTGACGTCCGCGGCACTGGTCACGCGGAACGCCCTGATCACTTTGGCCCCGGTCCGCCGAGCGGCCTCGGTGCAGAAGGAGGGGCCCTCGTCGCCATGGAACTGCAGCACGGTGAGGTTCTCGCGCTCGGCGGCGTCGATCACCTTCCCGAGGGAAGCGTTGACGAACACGCCCGCGATCTCGCAGCGCCGCTTCAGGGCCGCGCCGATCTCCTCGGCGACCTCGGGCTGCACGTAGCGGGGGCTGTCGCGATCGTGGATCAGCCCGATCGCCCAGGCGCCATGGCTCGCCGCGTGCTCGGCGTCGGCGAGATTGGTCATGCCGCAGACCTTGACCCTGGACATGCGACAAGGGTAGGCGGATTCACCGGCGTCACACGGGGATGCTGCTTAGGCGCAGCCTCGCACGATGCGAGCCGGCGTTTCCGGGCGTAGGCTCCTGAGGGCATGACCGTGATCGAGCGCAGCTGCCGCCGAGCCCTCCTGGGGGCGCTCGGCCGGTTGCGCGGCGGCAGTCTCGAGCTGGTCGAGCCCGGCGGCCGGCGGCTTCGCTTCGGCGATCCGGGCACTGAGCTCGCGGCCACCATCGAGGTGCACTCCCCGCGCTTCTACCGGGCCGTGCTCGGGGGCAGCGTCGGCCTCGGCGAGGCCTACCGGGACGGCGCCTGGGATTGCGACGACCTCGTCGCGCTGATCCGGATCGCCTGCCGCAACCTCGGCCCGCTCGATCGCCTCAGGCGGGTGTTCAGCCCCCTGCTCGCCCCCCTGCAGCGAACGCTCTGGCGGCTGCCCCGGAACAGCCGCCGCGCCGCGCGTCGTCACATCTCCGCCCACTACGACCTCGGCAACGATCTCTTCGCGCTCTTCCTCGACGAGTCGATGATGTATTCGTCGGCGATCTTCCCCGAGCCGGAGGCGAGCCTGCTCGAGGCACAGGAGCATCGCCTCGAACGTGTCTGCCGGATCCTGGAGCTGGGCCCCGACGACCATCTGCTCGAGATCGGCACCGGCTGGGGGGCGATGGCGGCGCACGCGGCGAGCCGCCACGGCTGCCGCGTCACCACCACGACGATCTCGAGTGAGCAGCGGGAGGGCGCCCTGCGTCGCGTCCGCGACGCAGGGGTCGAGGACCGCGTCACGGTGCTCCTCGAGGACTACCGGGACCTGCGCGGCCGATACTCGAAGCTGGTCTCGCTGGAGATGATCGAGGCGGTCGGCTGGCAGTACTTCGACCTCTTCTTCCGCCGCTGCTCCGAGCTGCTCGAGCCCGATGGCCTCCTCTTCCTGCAGGCGATCGTGATCGACGACCGCCTCTACGAGACCGAGAAGGCGGCCCGGAGCTTCGCCAATGCCCTGATCTTCCCCGGCGGCTGTCTGCCGTCGGTCGAGGTGATCCAGCGCTCGGTCGCCCGCAGGACCGAGATGAGCACGATCTGGCTCGACGAGATCGGCGCCCACTACGCCCGCACGCTCGAGCTCTGGCGTGAGCGCTTCATCGCCAACTCCGACCTCGCCGGCGAGCTGGGCTACGACGAGCCCTTCCGGCGGCTCTGGACGCTGTGGCTGGCGATGAGCGAGGCCGGATTCCGGGAGCGGCGACTGCGCGACGTGCAGATGCTGTTCGCGAAGCCCATGTACTTCAGTCGCGCGAGGGCGCGGGCCAGCGCGGCCCGCCTGATGCTCTAGGCAATGGCCGAGGGCGACGGCAAGACAGTCCTTGTAACCGGCGGCTCCGGCTTCTTGGCCGGCTGGTGCATAGTCGGCCTGCTGCAGCGCGGCTACCGGGTCAGGACCACCGTGCGAAACCCCGCCCGCGAGCGCGACGTACGCGCCGCGGTCGGCTCGCAGACAAACGCCCACGAGCATCTCAGCGTCCACTCCGCCGACCTGACCAGCGACGAGCACTGGGAACACCTCATCGAGGGCTCTGACTACGTCCTGCACGTCGCCTCGCCCTTCCCGGCCAGGCAGCCCAAGGACCCGGACGAGCTGATCGTCCCCGCGCGCGAGGGCACCCTGCGCGTGTTGCGCACGTCGCTCGACAAGGGGGTCGAGCGAATCGTCCTCACCTCCTCCATCGCCGCGATCAGGCTGGCCCCGGGGACCAGGGAGCGGCCCCGAAACGAGGGCGACTGGACGGATCCCGACGCCCCGGATCTCACCCCGTACGCGCGCTCGAAGACGATCGCTGAGCGGGCGGCCTGGGAACTGGTCAAGGCGCGCGATGCGGAGGACCGGCTGGCCGTCGTCAATCCGGGGGCGATCATCGGGCCAATGCTGAGCGACGACATCTCTTACTCGCTGCAGTCGATCGAGCGAATGCTGAAGGGGATGCCGGGCGTGCCCCGGCTCGGGTTCAGCTTCGTCGACGTCCGCGACGTCGCGGAGATGGAGATCCTCGCAATGAGGACGCCGGGGGCCGGGGGCCGGCGCTTCATCGCCGTGACGAAGTTCCTCTGGATGGCGGAGGTCGGCGAGATCCTCCGTGACCGCCTCGGTGACAGGGCCGAGCACGTGCCGAAGCGGACCGTTCCGAACCTCGTCGTCCGCGGCATGGCGATCTTCGACCCCGAGATCCGCTCGGTCGTCAGCGGCCTCGGCAAGAAGAGCGAGTTTTCCTCGGAGAGGGCGAGGACGACGCTCGGCTGGTCACCGCGGCCGATCGAGGACACGGTGTCGGAGACGGGCGAAAGCCTGATCAGCCACGACGTCGTCGCCGTCTAGCAGCGCCGGCGCTATGGCAGCGAGCTGGAGTTCGAGTCCTGGACGTGTGAGGGGCGGTCGCCGAGCTTCACGGTGACGTCCTTCTGATGGCCATCGCTGAAGACCGTCAGCGTGATCTCGTCGCCCGGCTTCTGGTCGTTGACGGCCGAGACCACGCCGTCCATGCCTGTGATCGGCTTGCCGTCGACCTTGGTGATGATGTCTCCGCCGACGGGAAAGGTCTGGCCGGCGATCGTCGCCTGGCCGGTCGCCCCCTTGATCCCGGCGGCGTCGGCGGGGCCGCCGTCGAGGACCCGCTCGATCAGCACGCCCTGGGTGACCGGCAGGTTGAGCGCGTGGGCGATCTCCGGGGTGATGTCTCCGCCGGTGATCCCGAGGTAGGCCTGGTGGACCTGGCCGCCGTTCTCGAGCTGTGAGGCGACATCAGCCGCGGTCTTGATCGGGACAGCGAAGCCGACGCCCTCGTTGCCACCGCTCTGGCTCTCGATCTGGGAGTTGATCCCGATCACCTGGCCGGCGCCGTCGATCAGCGGCCCGCCGGAGTTGCCCGGATTGATCGCCGCGTCCGTCTGGATCACATCGCTGATCGAGAACCCGTTGGGCGCCTGGATCTGGCGCTGAAGGGCGGAGACGATTCCACTCGTCACCGTGCGGTCGAGAGCGAATGGGTTGCCGATCGCGACCACCGGGTCGCCGACCTGCACCTTGGAGGAGTCGCCCAGCGGCAGTGGCTGCGCGCCCTCTGTGTTGTCGACCTTGAGCAAAGCTACGTCCGTGGAGGGATCGCTGCCAACCACCTGGGCTCTTTGCTCCGCCCCGTCGCCCAGCTGGACATTCACCCTCTGTGCGCCCTGGACCACGTGGGCGTTGGTGAGGATGTGCCCTTCGTTGTCGATCAGGAAGCCCGAGCCGGTGGCGACGCTCCGCTGCTGCTGCGGAAAGAGGTCGAACGGCGACTGGGTCCTCTGGACGATCTCGGAGCGGATGAAGGCAACCCCCTGGGCGTCGCGCTGGTAGATGTCGTGGACGGTCAGCCCCTGGCTCGAGCTGCTCGCCGGGCGCGCCAGCGCCGCCGGGGCGACCACCGCCGTCGAGGAGCCGTCGTCGCCGGTGTCGACCGCGCCGGCCTTGATCAGGAGCAGGCCGGCGACGAGGACGACGAGACCGCCGCCGACGGCGGATCCGAAGCTGGTCGAGAAGAATCTCCGCAGGGGCTGCATGCGGGCCAGTGTCGGACCTAGCGCTTAACCCTCTCTAAGCCGGGTCTTCGGGTTCTCTAATAAGCGAGCCCTTAGAGGAAGTGCTCGCGGGTCGACTCCTCGCCTGCGGTCAGCTCTCTGACCTTGGCAGCCGGGTCGTCCGCGCGCATCAGGGCCTCGCCGATCAGAACCGCGTCAACCCCCACCCTCTCGAGCTCCTCCAGCGTTGCCCGGTCGGCTATCCCGCTCTCCGAGACGACGGTCTTCCCGGCGGGGACGTCGGTGATCAGCTCGAAGGTGGTGCCGACGTCGACACCGAAGTTGTCGAGGTTGCGGTTGTTGACGCCGAGCACCTCGGCATCGACCGTGAGCGCGGTCTCGAGCTCCTCCTCCTTGTGGACCTCGACGATCACGTCGAGGTCGAGACCGCGCGCCTCCTCGTAGAGCAGGGCGAGATCCTCCGGCTCGAGCGCGGCGACGATCAGCAGGACGGCGTCGGCGCCCGCCACCGCCGCCTCGTAGAGCTGGTAGCGGTCGACGATGAAGTCCTTCTGGAGCACCGGCAGCGCGCAGGCCCGGCGGGCCTTGCGCAGGTCGTCGAGCGACCCTCCGAAGTGCATGGCGTCGGTGAGCACCGAGAGCGCGGCGGCGCCGCCTTCCTCGTAGGCGCGCGCGAACTCCTCCGGGGTGGCGCCCGCGCGGATTTCGCCGGCGCTCGGAGAGCGCCGCTTGAACTCGGCGATCACCGAGAGGCCTGGGCGCGTCAGTGCCTCCCCGAACGGGCGCTGCTCGGGCCGATCGGCCAGGCGCGGCCGCAGCTCCTCCAGCGGGAGCGCTGCGCGTCGCCGCTCCGCGCCCGCCCGCGCGGCCTGGACCAGCTCTTCGATCATGCCCATCTCGTCGCCCCCACCCTAGCTCGCCGGCTACGCGCCGGACAGCTCGCGGGAGCGGGCAACCAGGCGGCCGAGCACGTCATCAGCCGCTCCCGAGTCGATCGCCTCGGCCGCCTTGGCGATTCCCTCCCCCAGATCGCCGGCGCCGCCGGCGACGTAGACCGCGGCGCCCGCGTTGAGGAGCGAGACATCCCTCGCCGGCCCGGCCTCCCCTTCGAGCACCGCCCGCACGAGCGCGGCGTTCTCGGCCGGCTCCCCGCCCGGGATTGCCTCGAGCGGTGCGGGCTCGAGCCCGAACTCGGAGGCGTCCACGAACCACTCCTCGGTGCCGCCGTCGGCGACCTCGATCACCCTGGTCCGTGAGGCGATGCTGAGCTCGTCGATGCCGTCGTCCGCCGAGACCACCAGCGCGCGCAGGCAGCCCAGCTGGAGCAGGGCGTCGGCGATGATCTCCTGGTAGCTGCGGTCAGAGACGCCGAGCAGGTGGGCGCTCGCGCCCGCCGGGTTGGTGAGCGGGCCGAGAAAGTTGAAGACGGTGCGGACCGCCAGCTCCTTGCGGACGGGGACCACGTGCGCCATCGCCTGGTGGTGCCTGGGAGCGAACATGAAGCCGAAGCCGATCTCCTCGATGCAGGTCGCGACCTCAGCCGGTGACAGCTCGATCTCGACGCCGAGGGCCTCAAGCAGGTCGGCGGAGCCGGAGGGACCGGTGGCCGAGCGGTTCCCGTGCTTGGCGACCGGGCAGCCAGCCCCGGCCGCGATCAGGGCCGCCGTCGTCGAGATGTTGAAGGTCGTGGGCCCGCCGCCCGTGCCGGCGGTGTCCACCAGGCCCGGCTTGTCGATCTCGACGTGCGCCGCCAGCGAACGCATCGTCCGCGCGAGGCCGACCAGCTCCGAGACCGTCTCCCCCTTGGCGCGAAGCGACACCAGGAAGGCGGCGGTCTGCACCTCGCTCGCCCTGCCCTCCATGATCTCGGCGAGCGCCGCCGAGGTGTGATCCGCGGTCAGGTGCGTCCCGGCGCAGATCTCGTCGATCGCGCGTGTGAGGATGTCGTTCGGCATCTCGAGGCGTTGCGGCTAGGCGCCGAGGAAGTTAGCCAGGAGCTTCTTCCCCTGCGGGGTGAGCACCGACTCCGGATGAAACTGGACGCCCTCGGCGGGCAGCTCGCGGTGCCGGACGCCCATCACCACGTCGCCGTGGGTAGAGGTCAAGTCGAGCTCGTCGGGCAGCTCTGGGTCGGCGACCAGCGAGTGGTAGCGACCGGCGACCAGCGGATTGGAGAGGCCCTCGTAGACCGCCCTGCCGTCGTGCCGGACCTCCGCATCCTTGCCGTGGATCGGCTCGCCCCGGACCACCTTGCCTCCGAATGCCTCCACGATCGACTGGTGCCCGAGGCAGACTCCGAGGACCGGCGTCCCCGCCTCGGCGAAGGATCGCACCGCCTCGACGGAGATCCCAGCCTCTCTCGGCGTGCACGGTCCCGGCGAGACGACCAAGCGATCGGGCTTCAACGCGATCAGCTCCCCGATCGTCGCCTTGTCGTTCCTGATCACGCCGACCTCCGCCCCCAGCTCGCCGAGGTACTGGACGAGGTTGTAGGTGAAGGAGTCGTAGTTGTCGACGACGAGGACGCTCACCCCGTCAGCCTGCTCGCGCTGCGCGTTCACGGCCACTCCGGCTGCTCCGCTGCGAGCTCGACCGCCCTGAAGACGGCCTTCGCCTTGTTGACCGACTCGTTGTACTCGTAGGCCGGCTGGGCGTCCGCGACAGTGCCGCCGCCGGCCTGCACGTGGACAAGGCGATCCTTGACGACCACCGTCCGGATGTGGATCGCGGTGTCGAGGTCGCCGGTATAGGAGAGGTAGCCGATCGCGCCGCCGTAGGAGCCGCGCTTGTGCGGCTCGAGCTCGTCGATGATCTGCATCGCGCGGACCTTCGGCGCACCGGAGAGCGTCCCCGCCGGGAGGACCGAACGCAGGACGTCCATCGCGCTGACGCCCTCACGCAGCGTCCCGGAGACCTGGCTGACGATGTGAAGGACGTGGGAGTAGGTCTCGACGACCATCAGCTCGTCGACCGTGACCGAGCCGTACTCGCAGACCCGGCCGAGGTCGTTGCGGCCCAGGTCAACCAGCATCACGTGCTCCGCGCGCTCCTTCGGATCCTGGAGCAGGCGCTCCGCCTGACGACGATCCTCCTCCTCGTCGGCGCCGCGCGGGTAGGTGCCCGCGATCGGACGGGTCTCGACCCGCCTCCCGCTCACCTTGACCAGCGGCTCGGGCGAGGCTCCGGCGATCTCGAAGTCCCCGAAGTCGAGGAAGTACATGTAGGGCGAAGGGTTGACGGTGCGCAGGCCGCGATAGATCGAGAAAGCCTCCACCGGGGAGGGCGAAGTGAAGCGCTGTGACGGGACGACCTGGAACGCATCGCCCGCGTGCACATACTCGATGATCCGCGCCACGGTGGATTCGAACTGCTCTCGGGACATGTTGGACTGGAAGTCGACGCCCCCCGTCGGGGCCGACGGCTCGACCGTCGGCACCGGCTCCCGCAGCCGCTCGCGCACCTCGCCGATCGTCTCCACCGCGCGGGAGTAGGCCTCCTCGATGCCGCCGTCCTCGACGAAGGCGTTGGCGATCAGCGTCACCTCGTGTCGCTGGTGGTCGAAGGCAACAAGTACGTCGGTGATCATCAGCGCCATGTCCGGCAGCCCCACCGGATCGGGGTTGGGCTCGCCCAGCGGCTCCACGGTCCGCACCAGGTCGTAGCCGAAGAAGCCGACGGCGCCCCCCGCGAACGGGGGCAGCTCGTCGGGCTCGGCGATCTCGTAGCGGCCGAGGTACTCCGCCACCGCGGCGTAGGGATCGGCTGCATCGGTGGCTCGGTCGGGTTCGGCCCCGGAGCCGGACTCGGTCGCCGAATCGCTCCCCCACTCGGTGAGCCGGCCATCTGCCCAGCGCAGGATGGCGCGCGGGCGGAAGCCGAGGAAGGACCAGCGGCCGAGCCGCCCACCCTGCTCGGCGGACTCGAGCAGGAACGCCGGGCCGTCGCCGCGCAGCTTCAGGAAGGCGCTGACCGGGGTCTCGCAATCGTCGATGAACCGGTAGCGGACCGGAACCACGTTGGCGGATTCGGCCAGCTGGCGAGCACGGTCGAGATCCGGCTCCAGGCCCGGCAGACTGGTTGCCGCGCCGACGGTGTTCATGGCGAGGCGCTCATCTGGACCGGCGACGGCCGTTCAGGATCTGCAGCACCTCGGCCATCGAGACACCGCGCGAGAGCAGCAGCACCGCCAGGTGGTAGACGACGTCCGCACCCTCCTCCGCCACCCGCTCCTCGGATTCGGAGTGGACGGCCTTGACGACCTCGGCGGCCTCCTCGCGCACCTTGTCGCCGGCGAGCTTCGGGTCCTCGAGCAGCTCGACGGTGTAGCTGCCGGACGGGCGCCTGCGCTGGCGCGCGACCAGGGTCCGCTCGAGGGCGGGCAGGGCCTCGTGCGGCAGTGGCGCCGGCTCCCCCTGGACGCCGGGGGCGTCGACGCGCGAGTCGGCGGTCCCCTCCAGGTCGCGGTAGAAGCAGGAGCGCTCGCCGGTGTGGCAGGCCGGCCCGGCGGGCTCGACGAGGGCGACGAGAGCGTCGCCGTCGCAGTCGTAGCGGACTTGGCGAACACGCTGGATGTTCCCGGAGGTGGCCCCCTTGTGCCAGATCTCACGGCGGCTGCGGCTGTAGAGGTGGATCTCGCGGGTCTCGAGGGTGAGCAACAGGGACTCCTCGTTCATGTAGGCGAGGGTGAGCACCTCGCCCGAGCGAGCGTCCTGAATCACGCACGGCACCAGGCCGCGCTCGTCGAAACGCACCTTCGCCGCGTCTTCGGATGTCTGCACGACCATAAGTAAACGGGTTGCTCCCCGGCTTCGCCTGCGGGCACCCTCGGATCGATTGTACGAATCCCCTGCTGGCGCGCCTGAAGGCGCGGGTTCAGGAGCTATTCGATCCCGAGCCGGTCGAGCAGGGCCTCGTCGCGGCGCCACCGCTTCCGCACCCGGACCCGAAGGTCGAGGAAGACGCGGCAACCCAGCTCCCGCTCCAGCTCCGCGCGGGCCGCGGTCCCGACCTCCTTGATCTTTCGACCGCCCGATCCGATCAGGATCCCCTTCTGGGACTCCGTCTCGGCCCAGATCTGAGCGTGAACCTCGACCACGCCGTCGTCCCGCCGGGCGACCTCGGAGACCTGCACCTCGACGGCGTGAGGCAGCTCATCCCGGGTCCGGCGCAGGACCTGCTCGCGGATCAGCTCGGCGAGCTGCACCTCGCTCGGCAGGTCCGAGCGCTGCTCGGGAGCAAAGAGGAAGGGCCCCTCGGGGACCAGCTCGACGAGCTTGGCGATCAGGGGCCCGAGACCGGTGACCTTGCGAGCGCTGACCGGGAAGATCTCGTCAACGCCCTCGAGCTCCGCGGCCGCCGACAGCACGGCCGCCATCTCGGCGTTGTTGATCCGGTCCGCCTTGTTGACCGCGCAGACGACGGGGGTGTCAAGGCTCGCCCGCAGCAGCGCCTTGGAGATGAAGCGGTCGCCCGGACCCACCCCCTGCTCCGCGTCGACCACGAACAGCACCGCGTCCGAATCGGCGATCTCCCGCTCGACGCGGCGCTGCATCCGCTCGGTGAGCGCGTCGCGGGGCCGCTGCACGCCCGGGAGGTCCGTCATCACCAGCTGCCAGTCGGCGGCGATGTCCGTCGCCACGCCGCGGATCGCGCGCCTGGTGGTCTGCGGGCGCTCGGAGACGATCGCGACGTGGGCCCCGACGATTGCGTTGACCAGCGTCGACTTGCCGACGTTCGGCCGCCCGGCCAGGCCGACGAAACCGGCCTTGCTCACAACGAGGCCATGACCTTGGCCTGCAGCTCGAGCATCTCGCCGCTGTCGGTCTCGTGATCGAAGCCGCAGAGGTGGAGCGCCCCGTGGACGGCCGCCTCGGTCACGTCGGTCGCCTTCTCGGGGCAGATGAAGACGTCGCCCAGCTCCCGTGGGCCGGTGTGGATGCGAGGCTCCTCCGCAGGCGAAGCCGAGGAGGAACCCGTCTTGAGAGGCTCGTCGATCGGAAAGGCGAGCACGTCGGTGGCCTCGTCGACGCCGCGCGCGGCGTAGTTGAGCGTGCGCATCCTGCCCACGCCGACGATCTCCACGCCGAGATGGCCGTCCTCCACTCCGGCGGCGTGCAGAGCCGTCCCCACGGCTCGCCTCAGATCGCCCGGGACGTCCGAGAGGTCGATCTCAGCCGCTCCCGGCTTCGTCGTTCGTCGTCCTGCGACTCTCGGCCTCGCCATAGGCGGCGACGATCCGCTGGACCAGCTTGTGGCGGACGACATCCTCGCCGCCGAAGCGGATGAAGCTGATGTCCTGGACCTCGTCGAGGATGTTGCCGACCTCGACCAGGCCCGACCGAGAGCCGCGCTCCAGGTCGATCTGGGTGATGTCGCCGGTCACCACGATCTTCGAGCCGAAGCCGAGCCGGGTGAGGAACATCTTCATCTGCTCGGGGCTCGTGTTCTGGGCCTCGTCGAGGATGACGAACGAGTCGTTGAGCGTGCGGCCCCGCATGAAGGCGAGCGGAGCAACCTCGATCGTTCCCCGCTCGAAGTAGGAGTTGACCTTCTCCGGGTCCAGCATGTCGTAGAGGGCGTCGAAGAGTGGGCGCAGGTAGGGATCGACCTTCGCCTGGATGTCGCCGGGCAGGAAGCCGAGCCGCTCGCCGGCCTCCACCGCCGGGCGGGTGAGGATCACGCGGCTGACGTCCCCGCGCGAGAGGGCGGCGGCGGCCATCGCCACGGCGAGGAAGGTCTTGCCGGTCCCGGCCGGGCCGATCCCGAAGGTGATCGTGTGCCTGCGGATCGAGTCGACGTACTGCTTCTGGTTGACGGTCTTCGGCGCCACCCGTGTGTTCCGGTGCCGCCAGATGACGTCCTCGAGGATCTCGGCGGGGCTCTCGTGCTTGTCGAGGGCGCCGGTGACCGCCTCGATCGTCCCCGGGGCGATCTCGTGGCCCTGCTCGATCAGGTCCACGAGCTCGCCGACCACCGTCTCGGCGGTCTGCACCTCGCTCGCATCGCCGTCGAGGGTGAGGACGTTGCCGCGCAGGTAGAGGTCGACCTCGAGATGCCCCTCCAGGGCTCGCAGCACGGCGTCCTCGGAGCCGGCCAGCTCCGCGGCGACCGTGTTGTCGATCGTGAGCTGCCTACGCGCCAAGCTTCTTGCGCACCGCCTCGCTGACGCGCTTGCCGTCCGCCCGTCCGCCGACCTTCGGCATCAGCACCTTCATCACCCCTCCCGTGTCCTTGGGATCGCTGGCGCCGGCTTCCTCGACCGCGTTCGACACCAGCTCGGAGAGCTCCTCGTCGGAGAGCTGCTCGGGCAGGTAGCCCTCGATCAGCTTTGCCTCGGCCTGCTCGGTGTCGGCCTGATCGGAGCGGCCGCCCTCGCGCAGGGCCTCGGCGGCGTCGAGCCGCCGCTTCCGCTCGCGCTGAAGCGCGGCGACCTCGTCGCCCTTGCCCTCCTTCTCCTCGGCCTGGAGAGCGTTGACGAGCATGCGCAGCTGCCCGACGCGCTCCTTCTCGCCGGCCTTCATCGCCGTCTTCACGTCCTCCTGGACCTGCTCGAGGATGCTCACCGGCTAAAGCGTAGTTCTTCGGGACGCCGCCCCATTCGCCTCGAGTCCGGCGGCGCGCAGCACGATCGCGAGCGAGGCCTGGGGCCCCGGCCACGCCTCGCGCACGATCTCGCTGCCTCCGCCGTGGACCAGCAGCCGCAGAGCGAGACCGAGCAGGACGGCATCGTCCAGCTGGCCGATCCCCGGCAGAAAGTCCGGAACCAGGTCGATCGGCAGGGACAGGTAGACCAGGACGAGCCAGAGCACCGCCCGCCGGACCGGCGAGATGCGCCGCTCTCGGGCCAGGCGGGAGACCAGGACCACGCAGTCGGGGATGAATCCCGCCAGCGCACGGGCGTCCTCGCGACGCCCGGCCGCGATCAGTGCTGCGACCCCGACCACGTAGAGCCCGACGAGAATGATCAGAAGCCCCCAGGGCCAGAACGGGACGTCGATCGCCCTCTGAGAGGATTTGGCCATCTCAATCATGGACGACTACCTGGACGGCTTGCCCGCCGAGCAGAGTGCAGCCCTCGCAGCCATCCGAGGCGTGATCGCGGACGCCGTCCCCGACGCCGAGGAGGGCACCAGCTACGGGATTCCCGCCTTCCTCTACCGGGGTCGCCCGCTCGCCGGGTTCCGGGCGGGGCGGAACCACCTCAGCCTCTTTCCCTTCAGCCCAGCGGCCATCGAGGCCGTCAAGGAGGGGCTGGAGGGCTTCGACGTCTCCAAGGGGACGATCCGCTTCTCCCCCGACCATCCGCTGCCCGACGACGTCGTCAGGGAGGTCGTCATGGCCCGGCTCGAAGAGCTCACCGGAGGCTGACCGGCACGGGGACAGGCGCGCCCGGCGGCTCCGCATCGGGCTCATGGCAGCTCAACCAGCTCGATCTCGCCCAGCGGCATCTGCAGGAAGCGCGTGCCGAGCTCGCGGAAGGCCGCCGCGTCGCCGGTGCACAGGAAGCGGTAGGTCCCCTCCTCCCTGCGCTCCGTCGCCAGACCCGACTGATCGAGGGCGCGCTCCGCCCACGCGGCGATGGCGTGGCCGGCGGTGACCAGGCGCACGTCCCGTCCGAGCACGCGCTGCAGCATCGGCGCGACCAGCGGGTAGTGGGTGCAGCCGAGGATCACGGTGTCGACCGCCGCCCTCTTCAGCGGCTCACAGTACGAGCGCACCATCTCGACGACGCTCTCGTCGAACGGGAAGCCACGCTGGATCACGGCGGCCAGATCGGGGGCCTCGACCTCGGTGACGGTGAGGGCGCGGTGCTGGTGGGCGAGGGCGCGCAGGTATGCGCCGCTCCGCACCGTGGCCGGCGTCGCGAGGACGCCGACCTTGCCGGTCTGGGTCAGGGCCCCTGCGATCTCGGCCTCCGGGTCGATCACCGCGACCACCTCGATGCCGGCCTCCGCGGCGATCGTCCTGGCGGCCTCCTGGCCCGCCGCGGCCGCGGAGTTGCAGGCGATCACCAGCAGCTTCGCCCCGCGGTCGATCAGGTAGCGCGTCACCTGCTGGACGTGCTCGCGCAGCTCCTCCTCGGAGCGGGCGCCGTAGGGGAAGCGCGCGTCGTCTCCGAGATAGACGTAGTCCTCCTCGGGCAGCGAGACGAGGCACTCGTGCAACACCGTGAGGCCGCCGACGCCCGAGTCGAAGACCGCGATCGGCAGGTGGCGGCGTTCGGTCATGAGCGGTGTATAGCTGCCGCCGCTTTGCCATCACTCGCGGCGACTGGCGCGCCAATCATCAGGCGACGCGGCCGAGGCCGCGCCTGCCGATGGAGCCGCTTGTCGTCGCTATGGCTTGACGATCATGAAGAAGAGCGCGATCAGGACGAGCAGCTCGGTCAGATACCCGACGTTGATGATCTGACCCAGGACGGAATCGAACTCCGGGCTGAACTCGACCGGACCGGTTCCTGCCGCCCCGATGTCCCGACTGACGACCCGCTCGAGCTCGCGGCCCTTCCGACCGAAGAAGAGGGGACCGACCAGGATCAGGACGATGATGATCGCGAGCCCAACGCCGACGAACGTGTCCTCGAAGCCGAAGGGCCCGTCACCGATCAGGTAGAGGCCGCTGATCAGGATCAGCAGCGCGCTCGGCCCGATCACGGCTCTGCCGATCGTGTCGATCGTCCCCAGCAGGAAGGGCATGCTGCGCGGCTCGGACCCGGCCGCGCGCCGCAGGAAGATCGGATAGCTGAAGGTGATGCCCAACCCGACCACCACCGCGGCGACGTGCACGAAGACCGCCACGTCGTAGAAGTGGACCACCCCGAGCACGCGCCGAATATAACCGGCCCCTAGGCCCGATCTCCGGAGCGCAGCAGCAGGGCGCCCCAGCCCACCTCCGCCACTCGCCGCGACTCCGTCATGCCCGCTGCCCTGAACGCCTCGACTACCGCGTCGACCTCGCTCTCCAGCATCCCGGAGCAGACCAGTGTCGCCGGCGCCTTCCCCACGGCGGCGAGGTGCCGGGCGCAGTCCTCGAGCAGATTGCCGGTCAGGTTGGCGACCACGGTCTGGGCTATCGGCGGAGGACCCTGGCGGACGTCGACTCGCTCGATCGAGATCTCGACGCCGTTCGCCTCCGCGTTCGCCTCCGCGCTCTCGAGTGAGGCGAGCTCGCGGTCGCATCCGGTGATCGGCGACCAGCCGAGCTTCGCGGCCGAGATCCCGAGCACCCCGGAGCCCGTGCCCCAATCGGCGATTGGACCCGCGGCCTCGCCCGCCCGCTCGAGCTCGACCAGCAGTGCGAGGCAGAGGCGGGTGGTCGGGTGCCCGCCGGTGCCGAACGCCCGGCCGGGATCGACGACGACGTCGATCAGGCCCTCCTGCGGCCCCCACCACGAGGGGCGCACGCCGATCCGGCCGGCGACCTCGATCGGACGGTGGAAGTCGGCCCACCGATCGGCCCAGTCGTCGGGCACCGACGTCGTGGTGACGTCCACGAGGCTTCCCCCGGCCGCGGCCTGGAGCTCGCCGACTTCGGGGACCTCCCCCGGCGGCCCGTAGATCGCGAACTCGACCCAGCCGGGTCCGCGTTCCTCCTCCAGCCCGTTGGGCGCCAGCTCGAGCAGGTTCGCCATCACGTTCTCCGCGTACTCCGGCGCGCAGCGAACGGCGAGGCGGATCATCGACGCCGCGACGGCTGTGGCCCGAGCGCCTCCGCGAGGCGCTCCGCCGCCTCGCGCTGCTCGTCATCGAGGTCCGTGGGCACCACCAGCTCGAAGACCACGTGCTGATCGCCCCGGCGACCTCCGCGCAGTGGCGGCAGACCTCGGCCGTTCACCACCGTCACCTCGCCGTGCTGGGTTCCCGCCGGCACCTCGACGCCGAGCTCGCCATCGAGGGTCGGCACGAGGACCTCGCCGCCGACGATCGCCGTCGTCACGGGAACCTCGACGCGGCTGATCAGCTCCGTTCCCTGCCGGGCGAAGCGCTCGTCTGGGAGGACGCTGACCTCGACGTAGAGGTCGCCCTGGCGGGCCCCGGGCGCACCGGCGTGTCCGGCGCCGGCGATCCGAATCCGCTGGCCGTCCTCGATGCCCGCAGGGATATCCACCTCCCAGGTGCGCTCCTCCGAGACCCGCCCCGCGCCTCCGCAGCGCCCGCAGGGGGTCTCGGGGACGCGACCGTCGCCGCCGCAGCGGTCGCAGGGCATCGCGCGCACCACCTGGCCGAAGATGCTGCGGCTCACCTCGCGCAACTGGCCGGTGCCCCCGCAGCGATCGCAGGTCTCGATCGGGGTACCGGGCTCGGCGCCGTTGCC
>DATGDO010000180.1:0-6305 GCA_035310805.1 Solirubrobacterales bacterium | reverse complement strand
GGCGCGGCGATCATCGCCGTCTCCCCCGAGCGCCGTGGGATCTTCGAGAGCAGGGCGGCGACCGTGCCGAGCCCCTCCGGCTGGCTGCGCTGCGCCCCCTTCGGCGTCCCCGTCGTCCCGGAGGTGAGGATGATGTAGCGGCCATGCTCGGGGGGCGGATCGACGTCCTCGCCGTCGGAGCTCGAGATCATCTCCTCGAGGGTCGTCCGGTCGCTGCCCTCCCTCTCCTCCCAGGCGACGAACTGCCGCATCCCCTTGCCGGCGTCGGAGAGCAGCTCCGTGAACTCCTGGTCGTAGATCAGCGCCCCGGGATGCTCGCGCTTCATGACGTCGGCGAGCTGCGGCCCGGCGAAGGCGGTGTTGAGGTAGAGGGCGACCGCTCCGAGCTTGGCGCAGGCCATCGTCGCCTCGATGAAGTAGCGGTGATTGCGGCACATGATCGCGACGCCGTCGCCGGGGCCGATGCCCTCGTCGCGCAGCGCGCGGGCGAGCGCATTCGAGCGCCGGTGGGTCCGCTCCCAGGTGAGCGTGCCGGCCTCGTCGACGATCGCGATCCGGTCCGGATCGGTGATCGCGTTGGCCGCGGACCCGAGGGCCGGAGAGGCCCCCCAGCGCAGGTAGCCCGCGCCGATCTGGGCGAGCTTGTCCGGGCGGATCGGACGGACGAGACCGACCTCGTTGAACACCCGCAGGTCGAAGACCGCGTCGCCGAGCATCGTCGGGACCCTCGAGGCGATCCCCGCCAGCCCCTCTCTCAGCCGGTCCTGCGCCATCCCGGACAAGCTTAGATGCGAGGGCGCGCGCCGGCGCGATCCGTCGGATCGCGAGGCCGTCGAACAGGAACCTCAGTCGCCGGTGTCGACGAGAGCGACCGCCATGCAGGCGATTCCCTCACCCCGCCCGATCGCGCCCATGCCCTCGTTCGTCGAGGCCTTGACGCTCACCGAAGCGGAGAGGACGCCCCCCAACAGGGAGGAGATCTCGGCCTTGTAGGGCGCGAGCTTGGGCTGCTCGCAGATCACCGTCGCGTCCACGTTGGTGACCGCTCCCGGCATCCTGCCGATCACGATCCGCAGCAGGTCGATCGAGTTGGCGTCGCGCCACTGCTCCTCGTCGTCCGGGAAGAGCTCGCCGAGATCGCCGAGGCTGCAGGCGCCGAGCAGGGCATCGATCACGGCGTGGGTGAGGACGTCGGCGTCGGAGTGGCCCACCAGACCGCGGTCGTGCTCGATCTCCACCCCGCCGATCACCAGCGGCTCGCCCTCGACCAGCCGGTGGCTGTCGTAGCCGATCCCCACCCGCAGCGCCATCAGGCCTCGGCCCCGCCCCGGTTCGCCAGCTCGGCGGGGTCGATTCCGGTGCGGCCGATCGGCTCCGCCCTGCGGTTGCGCCGCTCGAAGACCGTGATTCGCTCGACGCCGAGCCCCTCGAGGAACGCCATCGCCGCCTCATAGCCGTATCCGACCTGCTCCGGGGAATGTGCATCGGAGGAGAGGGCGAACTCGGCCCCGACCTCGACGCACATCTCGGCGAAGGCAGGCGACGGGTAGATCTCCCCCACCGGCTTGCGCAGGCCCGCGGTCGAGACCTCGACGGCGATGCCCGATTCGGCGATCGCCTCGACGGCGGGCTCGTAGTAGAAGCGGGGGTCGCGCGCCGGGGCCGGTCGGCCGCTGCCCCAGATCTTGACCAGGTCGGGATGGGCGAGGATGTCGAAGAGCCCCGAGCGGGCCGCCTCCGCAAGCGTCTCGAAGTAGCGGCTCCAGACCCGGTCGGGGTCGCCCTCGGCCTCCCAGACGTCGTAGCCCTCGTGGTCGACGGCGCGGGCCCCCAGGAAGTGGACCGAGCCGACGACGTAGTCGAAGTCGCATCCGTCGAGCAGGCTCGCCATCCGGTCCTCCGTCCCGGGGATGAAGTCCGCCTCGATCCCGAGGCGCAGGGGGGTCGTACGGACGAAGTCCGCGTAGGCATCCAGGTCGTCGGTCGCCTGCTCCTTCCAGAAGGGGTGGTCCCAGACCGCCAGCGCCTGCGCGAAGCGATAGACGTGCTCCGAGACGCCGAGCTCGGCGATCCCGTGCTCCTCGGCGGCCGCCAGGTAGCGGTCGACGTTCTCGGCGGTGAAGTGCTCGGCGGCGCTCGCCTCCAGGTCGTCCTGGCGCAGATGGAGGTGGTAGTCGGTGAGCATCGAGACCAACGCTACCCAGGTGCGCCTCTAGAGTCCGGCCCGTGCCCGCCAAGCTCGCCATCGTGCTCGCGGCCTTCGCCGTGGGTGTCGGGCTCGCGGAGCTCTTCGGCGCGAAGAATCTCGGCACCGCCTTCGGCGTGGGACAGCTCACCTTCGCGGCCGCGCTCGTCTACGTGCTGGTCAGGCGCTAGCCGCGCTCCCGCAGGAGCAGCTCCGCCACCCGGCGGTCGAATGGCGTCGTCACCTTGATGTTGTCCGGCGAGGTCGAGTGGATCAGGACCCGGCCGCCCCGGCGCTCGACCAGCATCGCGTCGTCGCTGGCGGCCGGCAGGGAATCGGGGTCGGCCAGGGCCTCTCGCAGGGCCTGCGTCCGGAAGGCCTGCGGCGTCTGCACGGCCCAGAGCCCGGACCTGTCCAGCGTGCGCTCGACCTGCCCTCCCTCGCCCGCCCGCTTGATCGTGTCGGTGACGGGCGTCGCGGCGATCACGCCGGCAGCGCTCTCCTCGGCGGCCAGCTCCTCCACCAGCGCGTCGATCAGGCCCGGCGTGACCAGCGGCCGGGCGGCGTCGTGGACGACCACGATCTCGCCGATGCAGAGCGCCAGCGCGTTGGCGACGGACTCGGAGCGATGCTCGCCGCCGGCCACGGCGACCAGGCCGCGCCCGGAGGCGAGCTCGTGGTGGCCCGGCGGAGCGGCGACGACGATCTCGCCGATCGTGCTCGCCGCGCGGAACGCGTCGAGCGACCACTCGATCAGCGGCCGGCCGGCGACCTCGACGAAGGCCTTCGGGCCGCCGGCCCCGAGTCGCTGCCCGGAGCCGGCGGCCGCGATCACGGCCGATGCGGAGGGGCCCGCCGCGCTAGGCGGTCGCCTTTGCGGCGCCGAAGCGCTCCTCCAGCAGCTCGTCCAGGTAGGCCTCCGCCCCGTCCTCGTCCTTGTCGAGGGCGTACATGAACTCCGAGGCGAGGATCTTCTTGGCGCGGGTGTACATCTGCTTCTCGCCGGTGGAGAGTCCCTTCTCCCATTCGCGGATGGCGAGGTTGCGAACCACCTCGGCGAGCTCGTAGACGTCGCCCGTCTTGATCTTCTCGCGATTGTGCTTGAAGCGGCGGTTCCAGTTCTTCGGCATCTCGGAGACCTCGTCGGTGAGGACCCCGATCACCCTCTTGACCTGCTCCTCGTCGATCACGCGCCTCAGTCCCGCAAGGCTGGCGTTCTCGCAGGGGACCATCACCGTCATGTTGTTGTGGAGGATGTTGATGGTCAGGTAGTCCCGCTTCTCTCCCATCAGGTCCCTCGTCTCCTTCTTCAGGACCACGCCCGCACCGTGGTGCGGATAGACGACGTTGTCGCCGACCTCATAGTGAATGACAGGCGCCTTGATCTCGAGGTCGGCAACCGGCGCCTCGTCGATGACCTCCTCTGCTATCAGCTCTGGAATTGGTCTCTCCTTTCTTCGGGACGGCCTGACACGGCCGTCAGCTCTGTAGGTAGCGGTCGACCGGATCGACCTCCTCAAGCCTGCGCAGGCCCTCGCGGATGTCCTTGGCGCGCCCGGCGCCCACACCCTCGACCGCCTCGAGGTCGTCGTCGCTGGCGGCCAGGACCTCGTCGAGCCCGCCGAACTCCCGGATGATCCGCTGCACCACCAGCTTCGGCAGGCGCGGAATCCGCCCGATCACGCGGTAGCCACGTGGCGACACCGGGAAGTCGAGTGTCGAGACCTTGCGGTCGTAGCCGAGCAGCTCGGCGAGGCGGCCGAAGTCGAGCAGGTCCTGATGGGGCATGCGCGCGATCGCGGAGCTCGTGGTCGCGAGATTCTCCTCGGTGTCATCGACCGAGTAGTCGCGGATCAGCGCGGCCTTGTCGGCGGCGACGCCGACCATCGTCTCCTCGAGCTGCATCTCGATCAGCCGCCCCTCGGTGCCGAGCTCGATGATGTAGCGCTCGACCTCGACCGCCATCCGCGTCACCAGCTCGGCGCGCTGGAGGACGGAGAGCACGTCGTAGAGAACCGACCCGCCCTCGAACTCGAGCCGGGTCAGCCGGGTCGAGACGGAGTCGAGCCGGGCGCGGTACTTGTCGAGCGTGGCGAGGCCCTGGTTCGCCTTGGCGAGCACGGCGGGAATGTCCTGGAGGATGTACTTCATCCCGCCCAGGTAGAGGGAGACGACGTCGCGGCGCTCGGAGACCGCGACGACGAGCGCGTCGGTCTGCTTCGAGACGCGCTCGGCGGTGCGGTGGCGGGTGCCCGTCTCCGACGAGAGGATCGTCGGGTCCGGCATCAGCTGGACGTTGGCGCCGACGATCTTGGTCGCCTGCTCGTTGAGGACGATGGCCCCGTCCATCTTCGCGACCTGGTAGAGCAGCGCCGGGGTGTAGTCGATGTCGAGGTTGATGCCCCCCGAGAAGAGAAAGGAGACGTCCTCCGGGTCTCCGAGGACGATCAACCCGCCGGTGCGAGAGTGGACGATGTTGTCGATGCCCTCACGCAGCGCGGTGCCGGGAGCGACCATGTCGAGGGCGCGGAGAAGTCGCGGGTCCTGTCGCGCCTCCAACTCCTGTAGCTCATCGCCGGGAAGCGCAGACGCCATCGGGAATGATGAAAGCAGAAACAAAACGCGCTTGATTTGCGGCGAAATCCGTGTGGAAAGGTCGGGTTAGCGGTTGTCAAGACCAGTTCTGGGGTGCAGGTCCTATCGCCTAACGACAGCCGTTAGGCGGCATGGCGTAGCTGACCTGCCCCGCGCGAGCCGCCCGACAGGGCTGCCTTGAGGCTGGCGACAGGGGCCAGGCCGGGGATCGCTTGGTCGCCCGGCGGGGGGCCCAGGACGCGCTCCAGGCCGAACTTGCGGGCCTCCGCGACGCGGCGGTCCCCGTGCGCGACGTAGCGGACCTCGCCGGTCAACCCGAGCTCGCCGAAGCAGGCGAGGGGCCTGCCGTCCCTCTCGAGGGCGCGCCCGGAGTGCGCCGAGGCGACCGCCAACGCGATCGCCAGGTCGGCGCCGGGTTCGTCGATGCGGACCCCCCCGGCGACGTTGACGAACACATCGGCTGAGGAGAGAGCCACGCCCGCATGCCGAGTCAGGACGGCGAGGACCAGTGCAAGGCGGTTTCGATCGACACCTGTGGCGGTTCGCCGAGGCGGGACGATCTCGGTCGGCGCCACCAGCGCCTGGACCTCGACCAGCAGCGGGCGCGTCCCCTCCATCGCGCAGAGCACGACCGAGCCGGGGGCCGGCCTGGCCTCTCCGACGAAGCGCGCCGATGGGTCCGCGACCTCCACGAGGCCGCCCTGCCGCATCTCGAAGACGCCGACCTCGCTGGTTGCGCCGAAGCGGTTCTTGAGCGCGCGCAGCGTCCGGAAGGTCCGCTCCCGCTCCCCCTCGAAGTGCAGCACGCAGTCGACCAGGTGCTCGAGGGCGCGTGGCCCCGCCAGCGAGCCCTCCTTGGTGACGTGGCCGATCAGGAGCAGGGTGACGTCGAGCCGCTTCGCCGTCTCGAGCAGGGCCGAGGTCGCCTCGCGGACCGCGCCTACGCTGCCCGGCGCGGCGTCCGGGATCGCCAGGGTCTGAACCGAGTCGATCACGCAGGCGGCCGGGCGCTGGGACTCGAGGGCCGCCAGCACTGACTCCAGCGAGGGCTCGGCGAGCATCGGCACCGAGAGCGCCGCCTCCCCGAGCCGCTCCGCGCGCCGTCTGACCTGGGCCGCCGACTCCTCGCCGGAGACGTAGAGGACGTCGTTGGCCGCCGCCGCGAGCTTGGCGAGGGCCATTCCGGCAAGCGTGCTCTTGCCGATCCCCGGGGCGCCGCCGAGCAGGACCAGCGAACCGGGGACCAGGCCTCCCCCGAGCACGCGGTCGAGCTCGGCGATGCCGGTGCCGAGCCGCTCCGAGCGCTCCGCCTCGACGTCGCGGAGCCGGACCGGCTTCGGCCCGCCGGCCCGGCGGCGGCCGCCGCCCCGGCTCGCCCGCGCGGCGGGGGCGCTCACCCGGTCGAGCGTGTTCCAGGCGCCGCAGCCGGAGCATTGCCCGGTCCAGGTGAGAGCGGAGTGCCCGCACTCCGAGCAGCGGTATGAAGCGGCTTGCCAGGCCATCCACTCAGGCTAGGGATGGGGCC
>DATGDO010000179.1:0-2562 GCA_035310805.1 Solirubrobacterales bacterium | reverse complement strand
GGCGTGCCAGCTCCTCGGCCGTCTGGAACGCGGCCTCGTCGAGGTGGTCCACGATGTAGCGAGCGACGTCCTTCTGGGAGCGCGAGAAGTCGTCGAAGCGCTCGGTGATGAAGTCGGAGAGGCTCTTGCGAGCCGGATGGGTCTTCGTCGCCGTCCGTGTCACGGGCGCTGATTTCGCTGCCCGTCCGGTATTCCCTTCTTGCCTTCGCCGGAATGTGGTTGGATCGTCGTGTGAGCCTGGACGGGCAGCTCAGGACCCTCAACCGGAACATGATCGCGTTCGACCTTCTGCTGGGGTCGGGGGCGCTGCTCGCTCCCTCCCCCACCCTCCGCCTGATCGGCCACGACGAGCCCTCCGACGACGCCAAGGAGCTCTTTCGCCGCTGCGGCCCGATCTGGCTCACCTTCGCGGCGGCCCACCTGGTGGCCTACCGGCGCAACCGGGCCAAGGACTGGTGGGCCCTCTCCTGGCTCCGAGGGACGGAGCTGATGACCGACATCGTCTGGTCCCGGTCCTCTGCCTTCTCGCGGCCCGGGGCGCGGGCAGGCCTCTGTTTCGCCGGGCTGAGCAACGTCGCGATGACCCTGGGCTTCGGGTATCTGTCGCGGGCCGGCGACTAGCGGTCAGGGAGCGCCGATCGCGGTCGATTGGCTACAGGCCTTGAAGCCCAGTGAGCGGGCGAGCTTCTGTCGCTCCGGGGCGCTCCTCGCCACCGCCGACTGCGCTGTCCCGTACACCCGCGCGTCCTGGTTATCCGCGGCCTCCAAGCCCTTCTTGATCTCGTCGGCCGCCCGATCGCGAGCTTCGAGGTACCGGTCGTAGGCAGGTCGCAGGTTCTCGGGCGGCTCCAGGTCCCGCAGCTCGGAGCCCGCCCGCTCCGCGGCGTCGACCAGCCGCTTGGTCTGGTCCGCCGCGATCGAGGCGTTGGCGGGGGGCTGCGCCTGGATCTGGCTGAACCTGGTCTGCTCGGTGCGGCAGATCGCATCGCCCTTCTGAACGAGCTCAGTGGCGGTGACCTGCTGGGGACCCCCGCCGCAACCGGCCGCGACGGCGAAGAGCAGGGCCGCCAGGAGGACCGCGGCCAGGTTCCGGCGCGACATCGCTCGGGACCCTACCCGGCCCCGGCCGAGGCGCCTGCTTCAATACGACCTACCGGAGAAAGGAGGTGGTCCTAACTTGAATTCCATGCTTGACGGGACGCCGGAGGTGCAGGGCCGCTAGGCCCGGGCGCTGGGAGGCCCACCCTCGGTCGGCCTCCTCATATAGGGCCCATGGGGCCGGTGGATGGCACGCGGCCATCCGGCGGAATCCAACCCGGGCACCGGCGAGCGAAGGGAGGTGGGAGCTGTCCCGCCCCGCCGCCAATCCCTAGCCCGTTACAGAACCGCGTTACAAGCGAAGGGCCGCCTCCAAGGGCGGCCCTTCGCCTTTTCCGACGAGCGACGGCTACTCGCCTCGAGGTTGCTGATCCCGGGCATCCAGCCTGTTGACGTCGTTCTGCGGATCCTTCGATCTCACCCCGCTGCCCGGGGCGATCTCCGCTCGATAATCCGTTGGCAGGTGTCCATTTGGCGGTCCGCCGTTCGTCTCAGGGGCGACAAGCTCCACAACAGGAGGATTCGAATGAGGTACATGCTGCTGATCCACCAGGGCATGACGCCCACCCCGCGCGACCCGGAGGCCTGGGACAAGCTCTCCGAGGACGAGCAGAAGGCGATCTACGCCGACTATCAGGCGGTCAGCTCTACGCCCGGCGTCACGCCCGGACTCCAGCTGGAGGGCCCGGAATCTGCAACCACGGTCCGCGTGGAGGAGGACAAGACGCTGACCACCGACGGGCCCTTCGCCTCGACGAAGGAGGCTCTGGGCGGCTGGCTGCTGTACGAGGCGGAGGACCTCGACGCGGCAATCGCGCTCGCCGCCAGGATTCCCGCGGCCCGGCTCGGTGGCGGGATCGAAATCCGACCGGTCGTGGAGTCCTAGCCATTCTCGACCAGGTCTTCCGAGACGAATGGGGCCGCGTCCTCGCCAGCCTGATCGGCTTCCTCGGCAGCTTCGACCTCGCCGAGGAGGCCGCTCAGGAGGCCTTCGCGATCGCCGCCGAGCGCTGGCCCCGCGAGGGCACCCCCGCCAATCCTCGTGCTTGGCTGGTGACCGCCGCCCGCAACCGGGCGATCGATCGAATCCGCCGCGATCGCACGCTCGCCGAGAAGATGCGGCTCCTGGATCTGCCGGAGACGGTGGGGGACGAAGTGGACGAGACGACGATCCCCGATGAGCGGCTCGAGCTGCTCTTCACCTGCTGCCATCCGGCGCTGGCGCTCGATGCGCAGGTGGCACTCACCCTGAGGACGCTCGGGGGGTTGAGCACGGACGAGATCGCCCGCTCCTTCCTCGTTTCCAAGGAGACGATGGGCAAGCGGCTAGTCCGGGCGAAGCACAAGATCGAGGCCGCTCGGATCCCCTTCCGGGTTCCGCCGGCCCACCTGCTGCCCGACCGGCTGGCGGCGGTGCTGGCCGTGATCTATCTGATCTTCAACGAGGGATACAGCGGTCGGGGC
>DATGDO010000178.1:0-4166 GCA_035310805.1 Solirubrobacterales bacterium | reverse complement strand
CGACGGCTGCGGCATGCCCCGCTCCGATCTCGAGGACGACGGCGCCCGGACGGCGCCCGAGCTCCCCGATCGCGAGCAGCAGCGTCTCGATCGCCTCGAGCCCCCTCGGCCCTGCCACCAGCGCCTCGCGGGGCTCGTAATCGCGGATCTCCGGAACGAGTCCCTCCCACTCGGGCTCGCTGACGTAGGGCAGGTTTGCGAGCAACAGGTCGATCGGCGCGTCGCCCGGCAGAACCGCCGCCAGCGAGGCGGTCCCGCCCGAGACGATCTCGACGCGATCGGTCAGGCCCAGCCGGTAGGCGTTGGCCTGCGCGACCCGCAGCGCATCCATCGAGGTGTCGATCGCCACCACCCTCGAGGAGGGCAGCTCGTCGGCCACGGCGAGCGCAATCGCGCCGCTGCCGGTGCCGACGTCGATCGCAGTGGCTGCCCCCAGCTCGAGCGCCACCTCGACCAGCAGCTCGGTCTCGGGCCGCGGAATCAGGACGCGGCGATCGACGAGCAGCTCGATCCGCCGAAACCCCTTGCGGCCCAGGATGTAGGCGATCGGCTCCCGCCGGACGCGGCGCCGGACCGTCTCGGCGAACTGGCGGGAGGCGCCGACGGGGAGCCGCGCCTCAGGCTCCGCCGCGAGCCGGGCGCGATCCCAGCCGGTGGCATGCGCCAGGAGGAGCTCGGCGTCGAGGCGAGCCGTCGCGCACCCAGCAGCGTCGAGCGCATCGACAGCGGCACCAAGGGCATCGGAGACGGAGGTGGTCGCTCCCGCCGGATTGATAGCCATCCCCACCGATTTGATAGCGGTTGCTATCGCCCCGTTCAGGCCTCGGCCGTCTGCGCCTCGAGGCGCCGGCGCTTCTCCTCGGATGTGAGCGCGTCCGTGAACTCGTCGAGCTCGCCGCCGAGCACGCGGTCGACGCCGCTCGCGGTCAGCTTGACACGGTGGTCTGTGACCCGGTCCTGGGGGAAGTTGTAGGTGCGGATCTTCTCCGAGCGCTCTCCGGAGCCGACCTGGGCGCGCCGCTCGGAGGCGATCTTCGCCTGCTGCTCGGCGATCTCGCGCTCGAGCAGGCGGGCGCGGAGAACGCGCATCGCCTTCTCGCGATTCTGCAGCTGCGACTTCTCGTCCTGCATGGAGACGACCAGCCCGGTCGGCTGGTGGGTGATCCGCACCGCCGAATCGGTGGTGTTGACCGACTGGCCGCCGGGCCCGGAGGAGCGGTAGACGTCGACCTGCAGCTCGTTGGGATCCACCTGGACGTCGACCTCCTCGGCCTCGGGCAGGATGGCGACGGTTGCGGTGGACGTGTGAATCCGGCCCTGTGACTCGGTCTTCGGCACTCGCTGGACGCGGTGGGTGCCGGCCTCGTACTTGAAGACGGAGTAGGCCGCATCCCCCTTGACCGAGAACGTCACCTCCTTGAAGCCGCCCACCTCGGAGGGCGACACGGAGAGCGTCTCGACCGAGAACCCGCGGCGCTCCGCGTAGCGGCTGAGCATCTTGAAGAGGTCTCCGGCGAACAGGGCGGCCTCGTCTCCCCCGGTCCCCGCCCTGATCTCGACGATCACGTTCTTGTCGTCGTTCGGGTCGCGCTCGACCATCGCCAGCCGGATCTCCTCCGCGAGCGTCTCCAGCCTGGAGGGGGCATCGGCCACCACCAGCTTCAGCTCGGGATCGTCCCCGTCCTCGGCGAGCAGCTCCCGCGCGCCCTCGAGGTCGTCCTTGAGGGTCAGCCACTCACGAGCGAGCTCGTGGGCGGGCTGGAGATCGCGGTACTCGCGCCCAACCCCGGCGTAGCGCTCCCGGTCGGCGATCACCTCCGGGTCGGACATCTGGCGCTCGAGCTCCGCGAAGCGGCCCTCGATCTGCTCGACCAGCTCATCGATCATGCTCCCGATTGTCGCGCACCCACCCGATCCAGCCACAGCAAGAGCGCATCGTGAGCATCCACGCGGCAGGCCCGGCCGGCACCTGCACGCCAGGCTGCTGCGCCACCGCCCCGCGCTGCTCACGGCCGGCTACACGGGAGCGCTGCTCGCCGTGGTGGGACCGGGCGTTCTGGCCGGGCTCTCGGACGACGACCCAGCCGGGATCACCACCTATTCGATCCTCGGGGCGAAGTACGGCTACGAGCTGCTCTGGGTGCTCGCGGTCTCGACCGCGGCGCTGGTCGTCTTCCACCTGCTCGGGGCACGGATGGGAGTCGTCACGCGCCGCGGCCTCCTGACGCTGGTCCGCCAGCGCCACGGGCGCCGTGAGGCGGGCGTGGTGCTCGCCGCCCTGGTCGTGGCCAACACCGGGACGATGTGCGCAGAGTTCGCCGGCGTCGCGGCGAGCCTCGAGCTGCTCGGGGGCATCAGCCGTTACGCGACCGTGCCGCTCGCGGGAATCGGGGTCTCAGTGCTCGTGCTGCGCGGCTCCTTCCACCGCGTCGAACACATCCTGTTGATCCTGAGCGCAATCTTCGTCACCTACATCGCCTCCGGCCTGCTCGCGCACCCCGATTGGGGCGCAGCCGCCAAGGGCCTGGTCGTCCCGCACCTGCCGCTCAACCGCGACGCCGTGCTGGTCGCGGTCGCGACGGTCGGGACCACGCTCGCGCCCTGGGGCCTCGTCTTCATCCAGTCGTACGCCGCGGACAAGCACCTCCGCCTCAAGGACCTTCGCTTCGAGAACGTCGACGTCGTGGTCGGCGCGGTGCTGACCGGGGTGATCGGTCTGTTCGTCGTCGTGGCCTGCGCGGCGACGCTGCACGTCAACGGAATCGAGGTCAACGACGCGAAGGACGCCGCCAAGGCGCTCGAGCCGCTCGCGGGTGGATCCGCCTCCACCCTGTTCGGCGTCGGGTTCCTGGGGGCGGCCCTGCTCGCCGCCGCTGTGGTGCCCCTGTCCACCGCCTACTCGGTGGCCGAGACCGTCGGGAGGCCCGCCGACGTCGACGACACCTTCCGCGAGGCGCCGCTCTTCTACCTGAGCTTCGGGGCAGTCGTGCTGGTTGCCGCTGTGCTCGTGCTGATCCCGGGCGCGCCGCTGATTCAGATCCTCTTCCTCTCGCAGGCGCTCAACGCGATCCTCCTCCTGGCCATGCTGCCCTTCATGCGGCGGCTCGCGGCCGATCGCGAGCTGATGGGCGACGAGGCTCTGGGGACCACCGGGCGCATCGTCACCGGGGTCGCGCTGGCGCTGATCGCCGTGTCGGTGACTGCGCTCGGGGTGCTGACGATCCTCGGCTAGGAGGTGCTGCTGGTGACCGGCGGCGGTGAGTACGAGTAGCCGCTGGAGCCCGAGGAATAACCGCTCGAGCCCGAGTTATCACCGGGGCTGCCGTAGTAGTAGTTGCCGTCGCCGCCGTAGGTCTGGGTGTAGGGGTCGGTACCGGAACCGGTGCTCGACGACGTCGAGGAGCCGTTGCTGGACGGCTTCGTCGATGCCTTGTTCGCACGCGCGACCGCCTTCGGGCCCAGCGCCGGATCGTTGCCGGCCGCCATCTGAGCGGCGATCAGCCCGCCGATCAGCAGCGTCCCGACCACGGCCAGCGCCGTCAGCCTCACGGTCAACGCCTTGGTGGACTGGATCGGCCCGCGTGAGTAGCGACGGCGCTGCGAGGCGCGGACCGCGCCGGCGGAGCGCGGCCGCTCGGCGTAGCGCCGGGGGGCGCGTTCCGGATAACCGCGATCGGGGCTCATCGCGCCACCTCGTAGCCCCGCGCAGGCGGGCTTCCGGAGAGCTGTTCTGAGGGCAACGGGATGCGGCGCCGGTGCCGGCCTCGCTCGGGCTGGTCGCTGGGAAGCAGGCGGACGGCGGCCATCACGGCGATCGGCGCGGCGGTGGCGATCACGATCACCAGGAGCCAGAAGGAATGGGCGTCGGTGCCCGCGCCGAGCGTGTCGACCGTGCGGGTGGTGGGGGCGTCGGCCACGTCGAAGTGGAACTCGGCCTCCTTGTTGGCGCCGCAGGTGCCGTCGCCCAGGGCGAGGGAGGCGGCGGTCGTCGCCTCCCTCGTCACCGCGGCGCTCGTGGCGGTGGTGACCAGGTACGTCGGGCCGGCGGTGACCGTCCCGGACGTGCCCAGCGTGAGGCTCACCGACGCCCGGGTGACCCGGAAATCGTCGTGGTTGGCGCAGGTGGCGCCGCTGAGGGTGCCGTTGTTCCCGGCCGGTGAGGAGTC
>DATGDO010000177.1:0-7224 GCA_035310805.1 Solirubrobacterales bacterium | reverse complement strand
CTACTGGCTGACGACGATCGACATCAACACCACCTACGGCGACATCTGGCCCTCGTTCATCCTGATGGGGATCGGGATGGCCCTGGTGATGTCGCCGATGTCGACCGCGGCGATGAACGCCGTCAGCGTGCAGAAGTCCGGCGTCGCCTCCGGCGTGCTGCAGATGTCGCGCATGATCGGGGCGTCCGTCGGCGTCGCGGCGACCGGCGCGATCTTCCAGTCGCAGCTCGGTTCCGGATTCAACCCGGCGCAGCTGGCGACGGCCCCGGAGCGGGCCCGCGCCACCTTCGTGGATGCCCTGGGCAGCGCGATGCTGCTGGCGGCCTTCGTGGTCGTCAGCGGCCTGATCGTGGCGCTGACCCTGGTCCGCGGCGCGCGCGCGAAGCGGGTCGACACTGAGGCGGCCGCCGAAGAGAGCGCCGGCGCGGCGCCCGAGGCGACGGTGGCCGAGGACGTAGTGCCCGCAGGCGTCCGCTGAGCGGACGCCGGTAGGGGTCAGGCGGCGCGCAGGCTGCTCGCCGCTCGCAGTGAGCCCACGGGAATCCGAAGCCTCGGCCAGGAGGCGGGCTCGCCCAGGTCGAGGCGCGGCAGCGTCTCGACCGCAACCGATCCGAGGGCCTCGATGGTCTCGAGGTTCGAGCGCTCCATCGGCGAGGGCTCCTCCGGCCACGGCGTCAGCACCACCGCCGCCACCTCCAGCCCGGCGGCACGCACGGCCTCGACCGTGAGCAGGGTGTGGTTGATCGTCCCGAGGCCGGGCGAGGCGGCGATCACCACCGGCAGCGCCAGGTCGCGGGCCAGGTCCCTGACCAGATAGCCCGCCGTGAGCGGCACGAGGAACCCGCCCACGCCCTCGCAGAGCAGCAGGGCATCTTCGGTCGCAGCCAGGGCGGCGCCCCGGATCCGATCGGGATCGATCGGCTCCCGGGCGAGCTCGGCCGCGAGGTGGGGCGAGACGGGCGGGCCGTAGCGATAGGGAGCCACCTCGTCGTCGCCCTGGGTCGATCCGGCGGCGAGGCGGAGCAGCGCGTGGTCCGGCAGCTCCGCTGCGCTCTCCCAGACCTCTGGCCTGAGCGGATAGCCGACCAGTCCGCTGACGGCGGGCTTGAAGACCGCGACCCGGTCGCCCGCCGCCCGCGCCGAGCGAGCGATCGCCGCCGCCACCACGGTCTTGCCGACCTCGGTGCCGGTCCCGGTGACGAACAGGCCGCGCATGGCTAGGCCGCCTCGCGCAGAACCGGTCGCCCGGCCAGCTCGCGCGTGGCCGCGCCGATCAGCCTCGCGGCCCGGCGCAGGTCCGCGATCCGATGGGTCGCCATCACGGTCAGCCGCAGGCGGCAGGTGCCGGGCGGGACCGTCGGCGGGCGGATCGCCTGGGCGAAGATTCCCTCGGCGAGCAGTCGCTCGCAGAGCGCCATCGCCTCGTCGGCCTCGCCGGCCACGAGCGGGACGATCTGCGTCTCGTCGCCGATTGGTTTGAGGCCCTCCGAGCACAGCCCGGCGCGCAGGGCGGCGGCGTTCGCCCGCAGCCGCTCCACCCGCTGGGGACGCTGCACCAGCAACTCGAGGGCGGCGGAGGCAGCGGCGACAGCCGGGGGAGGGGGAGCGGTGGAGAAGATGAACGGGCGCGCGAAGTTCACCAGGAAGTCGGCCATCTGGCGCGATCCGCAGACGTAGGCGCCGTAGCCCCCGAGCGCCTTGCCCAGGGTCCCGACGATCACGTCCACCTCGCCGCTCAGGCCGGCGGCGGCGACCGACCCGCGTCCACCCGGGCCGATGCATCCGGTCGCGTGCGCCTCGTCGACCATCAGGCGGCAGTCGTGCCGGCGAGCCAGGGCGGCGAGGTCCTCGAGCGGCGCGATGTCCCCGTCCATCGAGAAGACGCCGTCGGTGACGATCAGCGCTGCCCGGCCCGCGGAGCGGCGCATGCCCCACTCGAGATGCCCGACGTCCCCGTGGCGGTAGACGAAGGTCTCGGCCCCGGCGAGGCGGCAGCCGTCGATGATGCTGGCGTGGTTGAGCTCGTCCGAGAAGACGGCCTCGCCGCGGCCGGCCAGCGCCGCGATCACGCCGGTGTTGGCCAGGTAGCCGGAGCCGAACAGCAGGGACGCCTCCGTCCCCTTGAACTCGGCGAGCCGCGCCTCGAGCTCGGCGTGGATCGACATCGAGCCTGAGATCAGCCGGGAGGCGCCCGCGCTCGTCCCGAGGGAGAGCGCGGCGTCGGCCGCCGCGCGCTGCAGCCCGGGATGGCCGGCCAGCCCCAGGTAGTTGTTCGAGCAGAGCAGCAGGACAGGCCGGCCGTCGAGCAGGACGCGCGGGCCCTGCGGACCCTCGATCAGGCGAAGGCGGCGACGAAGACCCCTCGACTCGAGCTCTTCGAGGCGCTCGGCGAGATCCAGCATCAGTCGGCGGCTCCTCCGCTTCGCGTCCGGGGCCGCCTAATCGCCCCAGCCGGCGGGCGCTGCATCGCGGTCCTCGGTGGGCCGCGTCGGGTACGCCGGCACCTTGCCCTTCTTCTTGATCACCCGCAGCTGCGTCGACGGGTCCCAGAAGTTCGCCTCGGCCTGGCTGTCGATCAACGCGTCGATCGGGGTCTCGGGCGTCTCCCCCTCGAGCCATCCCGAGCGGTTGTCGGGCCGCGGATTCGCGCCGTTGTCCGGCTGGCGGGCGACGTTGAGGCCGAGCCCCTCGAAGATCGCCCGATCCTCCGCGGGCTCGACTCCGAGGGTGGTGAGGAAGTTACCCATCATCACGCCGTTCAGCCCGGCCCTGACCGCCAGGGGGGCCAGGTCCTGCAGGTTCTCGACACGGCCGCCGCAGAGCCGGAAGAGGGCGTCGGGCAGGATCAGCCGGAAGATCGCCACCCACTTGACGACGTCCCAGGGGTCCATCAGCTCCCGGTGGCCGAACTTGGTGCCGAGCCGCGGATTGAGCAGGTTGATCGGCACCGAGTCGGGCTCTACCTCGGCGAGCTCGAACGCCATCTCGACCCGTTGCCGCGGCGACTCCCCGAGATTGAGGATGCCGCCGACGCAGGTCTCGAGGCCGGCGTCCTTGACCGCATCGATCGTGCGCAGCCGCCCCTCGTAGCGGACCGTGGTCGAGACCTCCGGGTAGTACGAGCGCGCGGACTCGACGTTGTGGTGGACGCGCTGGATGCCGGCCTCCTTGAGCTGCCGGGCGCGCTCCGCCGACATGTGCCCGATCGAGGCGCAGCGCTTCAGGTTCGTGTGCTCCGAGACCAGCCGCGCGCCCTCGAGCACCTTGGCGAAGTCCCGCTTCGAGAGACCCTGGCCCTGGGTGACCATGCAGAAGCGATGGGCGCCCGCCGCCTCGGCGGCCTTGGCGTGCTCCAGGATCTGCTTCGGCTCCATCATCGCGTGCATCGGCGTGTCCGCCTCGGCGTAGCGAGACTGCGCGCAGAAGCCGCAGTCCTCGGCGCAGCCGCCTGACTTGGCGTTGACGAGGGAGCACATGTCGGTCGAGTCCCCGAAGCGGTCCCGGCGCACCTCCCACGCGCGCTCGACCAGCGCGCCGATCTCCTCGTGATCGGTCAGGGCGCCGAGTTCGAGCGCCTCGTCGAAGCTGATCAACGGTGGCACGGACGAAATCTATGAATGGGACCGGACGACCCGGCTTGGCCTCAGATCGCGGCCACAAGCCGCCGCCCAGGATCAGTCGCGGCCTGGTGGCCGCCAGTCAGTCCCAGGAGAAGTCCTCGACGATCTCGGCATCGCCCTGAGCCCGGGGGCTGACGGCGAGCAGCTCGAGGCCGTCGTCGCCGGCCTCGAAGGCCCGGGTGACCTCGGGGCTGACGCGGATCGCGTCGAGCGCGCTCACGTCCCTGACCTCGTCGTCCAGCTTCACCCGCCCGCTCCCCGAGAGCACGACGTAGACCTCCTCGGCGCTCTCGTGCCGGTGGGCGAAGGCGTGGCGCTTGCCGGGCTTCACCCTCTGGAGCGAGATTCCGAGCTGCGTCGAGTCGAGGTCGCCATGAGCGAACCGAGCCTCCTGCGCCTCTCCGAAGCCCTGGACGGCCGCCAGATCCTCGACCTCGCGCAGGTTCTTGATCGTGTAGCTCACAACCGCAACGTACAGCCGCCGGGATCCTCGGGCAAGCCGCGCCTGAAGCTGTGGCGCGTGAGGAGGGCCGCGACGCCCTAGGCGGCGTCTCGGAGCGCCTCGACCTCGCGGACCTGACCGAGCCGCTTCAGGGCGCGGCCCTCGAGCTCCTTGACCTCGCTCGGCTTCAGCTCGAGCCGGCGAGAGGTCTCGCGGAGCGGCGTGGGCTCGTCTCCGTTGATGCCGTAGCGGAGCTGGATCACCTTGCGCTCGTCCTCTGGAAGCTCCTCCACCGCGTGCCGCAGGGTGACGTCCTGGAGGCTCATGTGGACCTCCTCCGCGGGACCGCTGCGCTCGTCAGGGATGAACTCCCCCAGAGAGGATGCGTCCTCCTCGCCGACGGGCCGGTCGAGGCTGGTGACCACGCGGGTCAGGTCGCGGATCTCCTCGACCTGCGCGGGCTCCAGCTCGGCCTCCTTGGCGACCTCCTCGGTGGTCGGGTCGCGGCCCAGCTTCGTCGCCAGCTCGCGCTCGATCCTGATCACCTTGCGCTCGCGCTGGGCGACCTGATTCGGGACCCGGATCGTGCGCTCCTTCGACTCGAGCGCACGCTGGATCGCCTGGCGGATCCAGAAGGTCGCGTAGGTCGAGAACTTGTAGCCCTTGCGCCAATCGAACTTCTCCGAGGCGCGGATCAGGCCGAGGATCCCCTCCTGGATCAGGTCGAGGAGGTTCAGGTCCTGGCGCATGTAGCGGCGCGCGTTGGAGACGACGAGCCGAAGATTCGAGTTGATCAGCCTCTCCTTGGCCTCGAGGTCGCCGCGCTCGACCGCCTGGGCGAGCTCGATCTCCTCCTCCTTGCTGAGCAGGGGATAGCGGCGCATCTCGTTGAAGAAGAGCTGCAGGGCGTCCGTGGTGGTCTCGGCCAGGTCGCCGTTGCGGTAGCCGGCCGGGTCGGCCGCGTCGCGGCCGCAGTCGTCCTCGATCGAGAGCCCCGCGCTCTCGATGCGCTCGTGTACCACTTCCGCCTCTTCCTCGGAGAGGTTCATCTCCTGCACCAGCGAATCAACCTCCGAGAGTTCGACGCAGTCCGCCGGGCGACCGCCCTCGATGAGGGCCGCGATGCGCTCCTCGACGCCTGGGTCGAGCTCCACTGCGGTCGGGTTCATTTCCTCAGCCATGCTTGCCCTGAATACAGGGTCGCAAACGGCGCAAGTCTCTGCTGGGCGCGAGCCGCCGACGCTCGATCGTTAGTGTCCGTCTGCGTCCGCGAGGGCGCGAGCTGCGTCCAGCCGCGCCGACGAGGAGGTCCGTTGAGAAGGCTCGCCAGCGTAGTGACCGGTCGCCGGACCAAGTGGTTCGTGCTCGTCGTCTGGGTCCTCGCCCTCGTCATCACGCAGCCGATCGGCTCCAAGCTGTCGGGCGTCACCACCGACGACACCGAGTCCTTCCTGCCCGCCAGCGCCGAGTCCACCCAGGTGGTGCGCAAGCTGGACAACGAGTTCCCACAGGGCGAGACCGACAACGCGATCGTCGTCTACAAGCGCGCCGGCGGGCTGACCGCGGCGGACAGGCAGAAGATCGCCGCCGACGCCCGGGCGATCCAGGCCGCCGGCAAGGAGAAGATCAACCTGGTCGAGCCGCCGGCAGTGCCCTTCGTGCCCGGATCGTCGCCCCGGTTGGTCTCCAGGAACGGCGACGTCGCCACGGCCGTCTACACGACTCCGACCAACTTCGACAAGGAGAGCGACTGGGGCCAGGCGATTCGCGACATCACGCACAGGAGCACCGGCGGCATGCAGGTATGGGTCACGGGTGGGGTCGGGTTCAGCACCGACGCCAACAACGTCTTCAACAACATCGACACGAAGCTCCTGCTTGCCACGGTCGCCCTCGTGCTCGTGCTGCTCGGGGCGATCTACCGGTCCGTGCTGGTGGCGCTCACTCCCCTGATCGTCGTCTTCTTCGCCTACACCGTGATGCAGGCGCTCGTCTACGCGCTGGCGAAATCCGGTGCCACCGTCTCCTCCAACAGCACGAGCATCCTGATCGTCCTGATCTTCGGGGTGGGAACCGACTACTGCCTCTTGTTGGTCTCGCGCTACCGCGAGGAGCTGCGGCGGATCGAGGACAGGCACGAGGCGATGGCGCGCGCCGTCCGCCGAGCCGGTCCCGCGATCCTGGCCAGCGGCATGACGGTGTCCCTGGCGATGCTCACCCTGGCGCTCGCCGACAACAAGAACACGAGCTCGCTCGGGCCGGTCGCGGCGATCGCCGTCTTCACCGCGATGGTCGCCGGCCTCACCCTGCTGCCGACCCTGCTGACCGTCTTCGGGCGCGCCGGGTTCTGGCCGCGCCGCAGCGTCGTCGCCTACGACCCGCAGCACGCCTCCCGGGACCGGCAGGGTGTCTGGCGCCGCATCGGTGACCGTGTACTGCAGCGTCCAGGCTTGGCGCTGATCACGACCGGAACGATCTTCATCGCCGGCGCGCTCGGATTGCTCGCCTACAAGGTGGACTACTCGACCACCAGCTTCTTCAAGCACTCGGTCGAGGCGGTGGAGGGCTTCGACGCCATGCGCACCGCCTTCCCGGCGGGAACGCTGGCGCCGACGACGGTGCTGGTCGAGCGCGACAACGGCCCGGTGACCGGAGCCGACGTCGCCGCCGCCGAAGCTCGGCTGCGCGCGGTCAACGGTGTCGCGGCCGCCCGCGACACGGGGCTGAGGTCAACCAACGGGCAGATCGCGCAGGTGGACGCGATCCTCAGCAAGGACCCGCTCAACAAGTCGGCCCTCGACATCGTGCCGCGGATGCGCAACGCGCTCCAGGACCTGACCCCGGGCACGACCGCCATCGTCGGCGGGACGAGCGCGATCAACTTCGACGTGGACGAGGCGAACCAGCACGACATGGAGATCATCGTGCCGCTCGCCCTGGTGGTGATGGCCGTGATCCTGGCGATCCTGCTTCAGGCCCTGGTCGCGCCCCTCGTCCTGCTCGCCAGCGTGATCCTCTCGTTCGGCTGCACGGTCGGGATCTCGATCCTGATCATCCGCTTCGTCGTCGGCGACGCCGGCCTCGACGCCTCGATCCCGACCTTCGCGTTCATCTTCCTCGTCTCCCTGGGGATCGACTACACGATCTTCCTGATGGCGAGAG
>DATGDO010000176.1:0-3340 GCA_035310805.1 Solirubrobacterales bacterium | reverse complement strand
TCGGGGGTCACCCCGCAGCAGCCGCCGATCACCCGGGCGCCGGAGTCCAGCCAGGTGCGGGCGAGGCCGGCGTACTCGCCGGGACCGAGATCGGGATCGAACTCCCACTCGGACCCGACGCCGTGGCCCAGGTTCGGGTAGCAGCCCACCGGCAGGGCGGTCGAAGAGCGCAGCGACTCGACGGTCTCCCGGATGCCGCTGGCGGGCACGCAGTTGACCAGGACCACGCGGACGCCGATGCCCTCGAGGCGTCCCAGTGCCTCCGCGAAGGCAGCCGGATCCGGGTCCGCCGCCGGCACCCCGTCGGCGCGCGACATGGCGCCATGGCTGCGGCGGAAGCTGACCCAGACCGGCAGGCCCGTGGCGGTCACCATCTCGATCGTCTCGAGGGCGAGCTTGTCGGGAATCGCCTCCAGGGTCTCGAGGATGACCAGGTCGGGCGGCTCGGCCTGCCACGCCCAGGAGAGCAGCTCAAGCCTTCCCTGCGCCCTCCGGTCGAGCAGGGCCGAGTTGGCGCAGAAGGCGACCGCGCATTCCTCGCCGCGCCCCGCCTCGTCCACGGCCTGCCGGGCCAGCCGGATGCCGAGTCGGGCGGCGTAGGCCCAGAGCGGCTCACGACCCGGCCCGACCGGTCCGCTCGGGGACTGGTCGGCGGCCTCGAGCACGGACCAGGTGTTGGTCGAGATCACGTCGGCGCCGGCGGCGACGTAGCGGCGGTGCACCTCGAGCACCTCCATCGGACCCTGGAAGAGCGCCCAGGTGCCCCACGGCTCGTGTGAGTCGCCTCGGCCCTCCGCCCGCACCCGCTGCAGCTCGGTGGCGACGCCGCCGTCGAGCACGACCGTGCCGCCGCTCTCCAGGATCCCATCGATCTGCTCGTAGGCCGGGGAGAGGGGCAGCTCCATCATGTAGTGCGCCGTCATCTGGCCCTCCGTCGCTCCCGCGGCGCGATGCCGTCCTCGGCGCTGATCTCGAGCAGGTAGGCGACCATCGTGTCCTCCTCGCCGAATCGCAGGTGGTAGGCGTCCGATTGCTCCTCGACCCGGTCGATCTGATCGGTGTAGGCGGCCAGCGCCGGCCCGAGCTCGAGGAAGGCGAAATCGAGCACCTTCGAGCGCAGCCCGTCGTCCCGCAGCTGCTTGAGCGTCGCCAGCTCGCTCAGGATCGAGAGCTGCATCACGTAGGCGCGGCCGCCGGGCTCGAGCAGGCTGGGGAGCAGGTGGAGCAGGTGATCGAAGAGGCTGCGGCCCCAGTAGTCGAGCGGACGGTGGCTGCCCAGCTGCTCCACCGGGTCGTTGGGCATCTGATAGAGGCTGGCGACGACGACGTCGTAGCGCTGCTGCGGGTCCCAGGGGTAGAGGTCCACCTGCTCCCCTGAGACGCGGTCCGCGACTCCGTTCCGGAAGGCGTTGCTGAGCGTGTTGGCGACTGCCCGCCGGTCGATGTCGATCGCGTGCACCGCGGAGGCGCCGTTGAGGGCGAGCTGCGCCGTGAGCAGGCCGCTGCCGCAGCCGGCGTCGAGGCATCGCTCGCCCTCTCCGATCCCGTTGATGAACAGGTGCTTCCAGATCAGGAAGCTCCCCTGCGTCGGTACGAAGACCCCGGGCTCGACGAGCAGCTCGGGCATCGGCAGGGGGTAGAGCGGCCGCCCCCGCTCGTCGCGCCAGCCCACCGGCGGCCTGGCGTCCTCCCCTTCCGGGCGCGCGGCGAGGTCGCCGCCGTAGCGCTCGATGGCCCCCGACCGGCGGCCCGGGCGAGTCCCCGCGAGCGCCTCCCTGGCCGCGGCGATCTGCCGCGGGCCGACGCCGCAGCAGCCGCCGATCAGCTGGGCACCCTCACGGCGCCACTCGACGGCGAGCTCGGCGTATTCGGCGCCGCCGATCGCGCGATCGAACGCCCAGCCCGACTCGGTGTAGTAGCCCAGGTTCGGATAGACGCCCAGGGGGAGATCGGTGAAGTCGCGCAGCCAGGGCAGCATCCCCGCGACGTGGTCCGGCGGAATGCAGTTGATCAGCAGGGCGCCTACCCCCATCTCCTCGAAGCGGCGCGCGGCCCTGCCGAAGAGGTCGCCCTCGGGCCCGCCCCAGTGCTGGCCGAAGACGCCGCAGAGCCCGTGGCGGCAGCGCCGGAAGCTGAGCCAGACCGGAAAGCCGCTCGCGATCAGGCTCTCGACGCCACGGAAGGTGACGTCCTGGATCAGCGACATCGTCTCGAGCAGGACGAGATCCGGCGGCTCCTCCTCGAAGACACGGGCGAGCAGCTCAAGCCGCTCCAGACCCTGCTCGTCGGCGACGTCGCCATGCAGGCTGAAGGCGACCGCGAGCTCGCCCTCGCGTCCGACCTCGTCGACGGCCTGCCGCGCCAGTCGGATCCCGCGGCGCGCGAGCTCCATCCAGTCGGCCGCCGCCAACCCGGTGAGGGCGCCCTCCCCGTTCATCGCGCTCTGGATTCCCCAGGTGTCGGTGGAGATCACGTCGCAGCCCACCTCGGCGTAGCCGCGGTGGACCTGCCGGACGGCTTCGGGCGCATTGAGCAGAGCCCAGATCCCCCACATGGCGTCGTCACGGAGCTCGTAGCCCGGGATCTCGAGCTCCTCGAGCTCGGTCGCGATGCCGCCGTCGAGGATCACGCACTCCTGCGCGGAGAGCAGATCCTGCAGATGCCGGTAGCCGGCTGAGAGGTGTTCCTCGGCGCCGGCTGCAGCCGGCGAGGGCTCCGTCCTCGAACGCAGCGAGGAGGAGATCAGCTGCGCACCTCGAGCTCGGTTCAAGCCTTCTCTCCTTCCGCGGCCGCTCGGCCACTCTCCGGAGACTACACCGACCTGTATACAGAAATCCAGGTCACCCGCTCAATCTATGCCCAGATGTCGCCTGAATTAGACCCATCTTTGAGGCTTTCTGTATACAGTTCAGGGCCTTGAGCCTGTACCGCGGCACGCGTGGCGGGACCGAGCAAGGAGGAAGAGATGATCGATGCGGGTCGGCCGGCCCCCGGCTTCACGCTCTCCGACCAGGATGGGCAGCAGGTCCGCCTGTCCTCGATGCGCGGTCGCTGGGTGGCGCTCTACTTCTACCCGAAGGCCGATACGCCGGGCTGCACGAAGCAGGCCTGCGGGGTGCGCGATCACGCCGCCGAATACGAGGCGGCGAACGCGGTCGTGCTGGGGATCTCTCCCGACCCGGTCGAGGGCCTGCGAGCGTTCGCCGACAAGTACGGCCTCGCCTTCACGCTCCTCTCGGACGAGGGCCACGAGGTCGCGGATCGCTATGGCGTCTGGGACGAGCTCAAGTTCGGCGACCTGAAGGTCTGGGGCAACCGGCGCTCCACCGTGCTGATCGAT
>DATGDO010000175.1:0-3344 GCA_035310805.1 Solirubrobacterales bacterium | reverse complement strand
ACGTCACGGTCGTGGACAATGGGTCAACCGACGGATCCGCCGAGTACCTGGCGCGGGAGTGGCCCGAGGTCCGCGTCGTCGAGCTCCCCGGCAACACGGGGTTCCCGGCCGCGGTGAACCGGGGCATCGAGGCGAGCCGCGGCGAGTACATCGCCTTGCTCAACAACGACATCGAGCTGTCAGCGGACTGGCTGGAGCGGCTGGTCGATGAGCTCGACCGGAAGCCGGGGCTGGGGTTCGTTACCGGCAAGATCCTCCGTTTCGCGGACCGGGACGTGCTCGAGCAGGCTGGGCACGATTTCTATACCTGTGGGCTGTTCGCGCCGCGCGGACTGGATGAGAAGGACACTGGACAGTACGACGAACCCGCCCCGACCGCGATAGCCAGCGCGGCGGCCTCGATCTATCGCCGCGAGGCAGTGGAGCGGGTCGGCGCCTTCGACGAGGACTACTTCCTCTACTGCGAGGACGCCGATCTCTGCCTCAGGATCCTGCTCGCCGGCTACCGCGGGCTCTACGTCCCGGGGCCCGAGGCCTACCACGTCAGGGGCGGCACCGCGGCCCGCGAGTCGGATCGGATCAGCTTCTTCCTCCTCCGCAACGGGCTGATCACGCTGCTCAAGGACATGCCCGCCCCCCTGCTGATCTCGTCGCTGCCCAAGATCCTGCTCTACCTGCACAGGCAGTACCGGGACGCGCGAGGCGCGGGCATCGCCGGGACCTTTCGCCGCGCCCTCGGTTCCTTCCTGAGAGCGCTGCCCTCGACCCTGCGCAAGCGGCGCGGGATCCAGGGGGGGCGGGTGATGCCGGTCGAGACCTACCGCTCGCTACTGCGCGCCGACTACCCGTTCCCGACCAGGTTCGGCCGGCTGCTCGACTGACGGCTCGAGCGACCAGCTGTGGTCGACCAGCAGGGTGCGGTGCCCGATCTGCTCGCGACCGCTGCCGTAGTAGTCCCCGCCGGAGATGGTCAGGTCGGAGGCCCGATGCAGCGCGTCGAGCATCTGCTGGTGGACGTCCGACCAGCAGTCGATGAAGTACTGCCCGGCGGGCAGAGGGCAGCGCTCGATCTGGCAGCGGATCTCGCCGCGGCCCGGCACCTGGTGGAAGTGCGCCCCGGCGGTCTCCGAGTACAGGTTCATCATCGGCTTGTCCTCGCCCTGAGCCGTGATCGAGACTCCGAAGTTGACGTTGGCGAGCGGCTTGCCGTCCTCGGTTTCGAAGCCGACGACGATGTCGAAGTCCTTGCCGGTCGCCGGGGTGTCGATCACATCGCCGCCGCGCTCGAGACGCAGGTCGGTGTAGCGGAGCTTGCCGTTGCCCGTGCGGTTCTCGCGCTCGGCGAGGCTCCGCTGGGATTCCGAGAGGACGTCGCCGACGTAGGCGTCGACCACCTCGCGGACGCCTCCCTCCGCCGTGATCCTGCCCGCCGAGAGCATCATCGCCCGGTCGCAGAGCCCGCGGATCGCGGCCAGGTTGTGGCTGATGAAGACCACCGTGCGGCCCTCGCCGGCGGCGCTCTCCATCCGGCCCAGACATTTCTCCTGGAAGGCGATGTCGCCAACCGAGAGGACCTCGTCGATGATCAGGATCTCGGGCTGCAGGTGGGCGGCGACCGAGAAAGCGAGCCGCATCTTCATCCCGCTCGAGTAGCGCTTCACCGGCGTGTCGAGGAAGGGCCCGATGTCGGCGAACTCGACGATCTCGTCGAAGCGGCTGTTGATCTCGTGCCGCTTCATGTTGAGGATGGCGCCGTTCAGGAAGACGTTCTCGCGGCCGGTCAGCTCCGGATGGAACCCGGTCCCCACCTCGAGCAGGGCGCCGACCCTTCCTCTGAGGATGGCGCTTCCCTCGGTGGGAGGCGTGACCTTGGAGAGGATCTTGAGGAGCGTGCTCTTGCCGGCGCCGTTGTGGCCGATGATCCCGAAGGTCTCGCCGCGCTCGACCTCGAAGTCGATCTCCCGGAGCGCCCAGAACTCCCGGGTGGGTGGGCGCCGGCCGATGGTCTTGATCCGCTCCGTGATCGACTCGGTGAGCAGGCCGTAGCCACCGGTGCTGGCGGCGCCGATGTCGAAGCGCTTGCCCAGGCCCCTCACCTCGATGGCGAGATCTCGGCTCATACGAAGTCGGCGAAGTAGTGCTCGGTGCGCTGGAAGTAGCTCAGCGAGACGAGCAGGAGGACCAGGGCGGCGCCGGCGGAGATCGCCACCTCCGTCGGGCCCGGGGCGGTGGTGTCGAAGATCGCCCAGCGGATCCCCTCGAGCACCGAGGACATCGGGTTGAGCGCGTAGAGGTACTGCCAGTCACCTTGGATCTTGGAGGCGGGGTAGAGGACCGGCGTGATGAAGAACATCACCTGGACGAGCATCGGCATGACCAGCTGCACGTCGCGGTACTTGACGTTGACCGCGGCGGCCAGCGAGCTGAGCGCGAAGGTGGTGACCAGCCCGAGCGCGACGAAGCCGGGCACCAGCCAGATGTTCGACGAGATCGGCTCGCCGTAGATCAAGCCGACGGCGATCACGACCGCGAAGGCGATCACCAGGTCGATGATCAGGCTGAGCCCCTTGGCGACCGGGATCGCGATCCGCGGGAAGTAGACCTTCGAGATCAGGTCGGCGTCCAGCACCAGGCTGTTCGCGCCGAGCATGACCGCCTGCGAGAAGAACAGCCAGGGGACGATCCCGGCAACCATGAAGACCGCGGTCGGGAGGCCGTCGGTCGGCGTATGGATGAAGGCGCCGAAGACCAGGGCGAAGATGAAGGCGAGAACGAGGGGCTGGAGCAGCGCCCAGCTGATGCCGAAGAAGCTCTGCTTGTAGCGGATCTGAAGTTCCCGCTTGGTGAGGAAATAGAGCAGGTCCCTGTACTCCCAGAGCTCTCGGCCGCTCGGCCACCCCCAGTGCCGCGGGGCCTTGATCAGGGTCTCCGGCAGGGTCGCCGCCCCTGTTTCCGCCTGGTTCACGCGAGAAACGGTAGCGGCCGCCGCCTGGGTAGCCTGTGGGCATGACTTCGGCCGCACCGGAGCCCGCCTTCTGGTCCGAGAAGCGCGTTGCCGTCACCGGCGGGGGCGGGTTCCTGGGCCGGCCGACCGTTGCGATGCTCGAGGAGCTGGGAGCCGAGGTGAAGGCGATTCGCTCCGCCGAGCACGACCTCCGCCTCCGCGAGGCCTGCTTCGAGGCCCTCGCCGACGCCCAGGTCGTGATCCACCTGGCGGCCAACGTCGGGGGCATCGGCTACAACCGCCGCAACCCGGGCCCGCTCGCCCACGACAACCTCGCGATGGGACTGAACGTCTTCGAGGCCTGCCGCGAGCTGGGCACCGAGAAGCTGGTCGCCGCCTG
>DATGDO010000174.1:0-2374 GCA_035310805.1 Solirubrobacterales bacterium | reverse complement strand
TCACCTCCGCGATCTCGAGGGCGGCCCCGAGGCCGCCCACCTTGACCAGCTTGAGTGCCGCGAGCTCGCAAGCCCCGAGCTCTTTGGCGCGCCGTGCGTCGAAGGGGGAGACCAGGCTCTCGTCCGCCGCCAGGCGGACCTCGACCCGCCGCCGCAGCTCGACCATCTGCTCGAACGTGCCGACGGGCTGCTCGGCCAGCTCGATCGTGTGCTTGGCGAGCGCGTGAAGCCGCCCGGCGGCCTCATCGACGCCCCAGGCGCCGTTGGCGTCCACCCTGATCGCGACGTCGGGGCCCAGCGTCTGGCGGACCGTTGCCACCTGCGTCACGTCCCCGGCCAGGCCCACCTTGAGCTTGAAGGTGCGGAATCCCTGCGCCAGCCACCGCTCAGCCATCACCCGGGTCGCGGCCGGGTTGGCGGCGGGCAGCGTCGCGTTACAGACCACGGGCTCCGCCCGGCTCGCGCCCAGCAGCCGCCAGACCGGATCGCCGCAGGCGCGACCGACGAGGTCGTGAAGCGCGATGTCCACCGCGGCGACGGCCTGCGCCGAGGCGCCCCGGTTGCGGCAGCGCGCGATCGCCGACCAGATCCTCCCCGGCTCGAGGCCGCCCTCCAGCAGGGTGGGCCAGCACCGTTCCCGGATCTGGGACGCGATCTCCTCGATGCCGATGCCGCCGCGAAGCGAGAGCGCCGCGGTCTCTCCCAGCCCCTCGAGGCCCTCGCCCCTGATCCGAACCAGGATCAGCTTCCGTTCCCGAAGCTCGCCCCGGGCCGTCACATACGGATCGCGAAACGGCAGGGAGTACGGGATGACCTCGATCTCCTCCAGGCGCACGCGCCGATGGTATGTGGCGATCCCTAGCTGGCGATCAGCAAGCCCGCCGACGCGGCCAGGCTGAACGCGCCGAGCAGCGCGCCGGTGCCGGCGAGCGCGCCGTTCAGCGCCGGCCCGTCCGTGCGGGTCATCACCGCCCGGGATGGCCGGATCGCCAGCGGCAGCGAGACGAAGCCGAGCAGTGCCCACCAAGGGCCCCCGTTCGCCACCAGCGTCACCAGCAGCGCCAGATAGGCCAGCCCGACCAGCCCGAGGTAGAGGCGGCGGGCGCCGTCACGCCCCAGTCGCACGGCGAGGGTGTGCTTGTCGGCACGGCGGTCCGTCTCGATGTCCCGGACGTTGTTGACCACCAGGATCGCGGTGGCGAGGCAGCCGGTTGCCACGGAGAGGCCGAACGGCAGCCAGTCGAGGCGCTCGAGCTGGACGTAGTAGGACCCGTTCACAGCCACCAGCCCGAAGAAGAGGAAGACGAAGAGCTCGCCGAGGCCGGCGTACCCGTAGGGACGAGGCCCGCCCGTGTAGAGGACCCCGGCGGCGATCGAGGCGACGCCCACGGCGATGATCACCCAGCCGGCGACCACCGCCAGGTAGATGCCGGCGGCAACCGCCATGGCGAAGGCGAGCCAGGTTGCGATCAGCACGCTGCGTGGGGCGACGAGCCCCGCCGCGGTCACACGGACCGGACCCAGGCGGTCCATGGCGTCGGCGCCCCGCTTCGCGTCCGAGTAGTCGTTGGCGAGGTTGGTCCCGATCTGGATGAAGATGCTTCCGATCAGGGCCGCGATGAAGGCGCCGACCCGTCGCAGGTCACCATGCTGCTCGATCGCCGCCGCCGTCCCGACGAGGACGGGGGCGATCGCCGCCGGCAGCGTCCGCGGACGCGCCGCCATCAGCCAGATCCTCAAGTCAGGGCCTCTTCGGGTACTTGGAGAAGTCGGGGCTGCGTCCCTCCCGGTATGCGTTTCGTCCCTCCTGGCCCTCCTCGCTCATGTAGAAGAGGAGCGTCGCGTCGTGGGAGAGCTGCTGGATCCCGGTGAGCCCGTCCTCGGTCGCGTTGAAGCTCGACTTGAGCAGCCGCAGCGACAGGGGTGAGAGCGCGGCCATCTCGCGGCACCAGGCGACCGTCTCTCGCTCCAGGTACTCCAAGGGCACGACGGTGTTGACCAGCCCCATGTCCGCCGCCTCATGCGCGCTGTAGAGCCGCAGCAGGAACCAGACCTCCTTGGCCTTCTTGATCCCGACGTTGCGGGCCAGCAGCGAGGAGCCGAAGCCGCCGTCGAAGCTGCCGACACGGGGACCGGTCTGTCCGAAGACGGCGTTGTCCGCCGCGATGGTCAGGTCGCAGACCAGATGCAGTATGTGGCCGCCCCCGACCGCGTAGCCCGCGACCATCGCCACGACCGGCTTGGGCAGCCTTCGGATCTGGACGTGAAGGTCCCCGACGTCGAGGCGGCCGACCCCCTGCCTGGCCACCTCGTCGTCGCCGATGTAGCCGTCGTCCCCGCGGATCCGCTGGTCGCCGCCGGAGCAGAACGCCTC
>DATGDO010000173.1:0-19652 GCA_035310805.1 Solirubrobacterales bacterium | reverse complement strand
CTCTGGCTCGGTCGATGAGGTGGCGCTCTACAACAGCGCGCTCTCGCTCTCGGCCACGACGATTGCGAACCACTACCACGCGGCCGGCTACTGAGCCGGGGTGAGCCACTCCGGGGCCGAGCGCCATCGGTCCTCCTTCGTCGTCGCCCGGCGCGCTGCCGGCGCAACGACCAGTCCCGCCCTCGTCGACCCCTCGCAGGAGGTCGCTATGCTTCCTTCAGGGCCTGATAGCGCCCGCGCATGAACTCGAGCGCGGAGCGTCGCTGGTCATCGGCGGCGATCAGCTCCGAGTAGGTGAGCTCGGCCCCCTTGAAGCCGGTCGCGTTCCAGAGTTCCCCTGAGACCTCGGCCGTCCAGGGGCCGACGTAGAGATAGGGCTCGGCATGCTCGTCGTCCCCCGGCGAGGCGCCGAGGTTGGCGCGCTGTCCGCGCGACTCGGAACCCAGCTCGATCGCGATGTCGAAGTGCTCGGGCCAGAGCTGCACGAGCGAGGGATCGCCATCGACCTCGTCGGCGCGGAGCTGCTCGAGCACCGAGCAGCCAAGGCCGTAGAAGTCGCCCAGCGCGCTGGCCGCGGCAGGGTCGACGCCGGGCAACGGCTCCCGTGTCTCCTCGTGCCCCCGCTGGCGGACCAACTCGCCGTGCTCGACCCGGACCTGGCAGTCGATCCCGTCCTCCTCGAAGAACGGCGTGCCGAACCCGCCGCGCGTGTAGCGGAGCGCGATCTCGTTGTCGGGCTTGCGCGCAGGGGAGACCACGCCCTCGGCGATCTGGTGCAGCGCGAGACGCGTCTCGGCGAAGGTCCCCGGCAGCGGCTCGAGGCGCTTCCATGCTCCCAGCCAGCGCTCGGCGCACCAGTCGGCGAGGTCCGGCTCCAACTGGGCGATCTCGTCCCAGGTCAGATGGCCGCGCCCGTGGATGGGCGTGACCAGTCGCCTTCCCTCGGGCACCTCGCCCGGGTCGACGGGATCGTCGGCGTAAGGGGGCTCGCTGACGGCGGGCGGCGAGGGCTCCAGTACGCGCGCCTCGTAATCGCCGCCCAGCTTGTCCTCGGCTTCGGCCCTCGGATTGGCCATCAGCGGAACCCTATTTCAGCGACGGCGGCGTGCGGTGCGCCAGCGCCGGTCCTGGGGGAGCCGCTAGAGCCGAACCACGTTCGCTGCCTCGATCCCGCGGGTGACGCCGCGGAAGTCGAGGACGAGCGCGGAGTCGTCCACCACCCGCTGATAGTCGAGCGTCGGATGGGCGGTGACGATGCAGACGAGGTCGGCCGCGGCGAGGGACTCATCGAGGTCGGCGGAGACGAGGCCGAGCTCGGGCAGCTCCGGCACGTGGGGGTCGTGGTAGGAGACCTCGGCGCCGAGGGCCGCCACCTGCCTGATGATCTTGAGCGCCGGTGACTCCCTGATGTCACCGACCCCGGCCTTGTAGGAGACGCCGAGCAGCAGCACCTTGGCGCCGTGGGTGGCCTTGCCCGCGCCGTTCAGGGCCCGCTCGATCCGGCGGACGCACCAGTGCGGCTGGGCCTGGTTGACCTTCCCGGCGAGCTCGATGAACTCGGGGTAGAAGTCGAGCTCGCGAGCCTTGAAGGCCAGGTAGAACGGGTCGACCGGCAGGCAGTGGCCGCCCATGCCGGGGCCGGGGTCGAAGCGCATGAACCCGAACGGCTTGGAGGCGGCCGCATCGACGACCTCCCAGACGTCGATCCCGAGCCGCTCGCAGAGCATCGCCATCTCGTTGACCAGGGCGATGTTGACCGAGCGGAAGATGTTCTCGAGCAGCTTGCTGAGCTCGGCGGCGTCGGGCGTGCTCACCTCGACGACCTGGTCGCAGATCTGCGAGTAGAGCTCGACCGCGCGCCGGGTGCAGGCCCCGGTCAGCCCGCCGACGACCTTCGGGGTGGTCCTGATCGTGAAATCGGTGCGACCTGGGTCGATCCGCTCGGGCGAGAAGGCGAGGTGAAAGTCCCGGCCGGCGGCGAGGCCCGACTCCTCCAGGATCGGCCGCAGGCGCTCCCGGGTCGTGCCCGGGTAGGTGGTCGACTCGAGCACGATCAGCTGGCCCTTCTGCAGCACCGCCGCCAGCGAGGTGGCGGCGTCGACCATGTAGCTCACGTCCGGCTCGCGGGAGTTGGTCAGCGGCGTCGGGACGCAGATGATCACCGCGTCGCAGGAGCTCAGGTCGGGGTAGCGGCTGGTCGCCGTGAGGCTGCCGTCGAGCGCGGCGAGCCTCGCGGACGCGACGTCCTCGATGTAGCTGCGGCCCTCGGCGAGGGCGTCGATCTTGCGCGGATCGGCATCGAGCCCGACGACGTCATGGCCCTCCTCGGCGAAGGCCACGGCCAGCGGCAGGCCGACGTAGCCGAGCCCAACAACTCCGACTCTCATGGCGGGCAGTGTAGGGAGGCGTCTGCTTGCCGCTGGATCACGTCTTGCCCTGAGGCTGGGGACCGCGTCTGGACCTGCCGCCGCTCCGGGAAGCGCCCGCCTGGGACTTCGAATGCGTGAGCTGCTTGGCGCCGATCAGATGGTCGACGAAGAGGCTGCACGCGGACGCCGTCGGCACGGTCACGAAGCCGTCCGGATTGACCGCGGTCAGGTTGCCGATCACCGCCGGCGCGTCCACGCCCAGCAGCCCCTGGAACCAGTTGACGTCATCCGCCCTGACGCTGACCGTGATCGGACCACCCTGGCTCGTGACCGTGCCGACGGGCCAGTAGGGACCCTGGTCCGGGCGGTAGGGGATCGCGGCGTCGACGCCGGAGGGCAGGTGAACGTCGAGTCCCGGTGCCCGCACCTCGACCCCGGTCACCGGGCTGACGTACTGAAGGGACAGCTCCCAGCGGCCGGGCGGCAGCTTGATCCGCTGGCTGGCGGTCTCACCGGGCGCGAGCTGGTTGTCGATCTGGCTGCCCTCCGGCAGCACCCCGTTGGCGCGGGCGGCCGTCCAGTAGAGGCGCTTGGCGATCACGGAGCGCGGTTGCCAGGTCAGGGCCACGCCGCCGACGCCCTGAAACGGCGCCAGCTTCGGCTTCTTGCAGCGGAAGACTCGCCCGGGTCGCGCCTCCTCGAACAGGATCGAGATCGGCGGGGTGGTGCCCGTCCGCCTCCAGAGCTCATAGGACTGGGTCGAGTCGACCAGCGCCCAGCCCGGCGGGGCCCGGCTCTGGTAGATCGCGCTGGTGGTGACGGCGTAGGGGAACTGGTTGAGCACACCGGCCGGCACCGAGTCGAAGTCGATCGGCAGACGCTGGCTCTTGGTGATCGCCGATGGCACCCGGATCTCGGCGTTGAAGGCCGGGCTGTAGACCTCCGCGCTCCGCAGGCCGTAGTCGGCGAAGCGGTCGCTGGTCAGCGAGAGGACCTTCTGCCCCGCGACCGTGTCCTGGAACTGGGCGAGCTCTTGCAGGCGATGGTCCGGCGCGACCACGGTGTCGCGGAGCGCCAGGAACGAGGAGTACGCCGCGAGCGCGATGAAGACGACGGCGAAGATCCTCTTCGTCCAGCCTCCGCCAGGCGCGAGCAGCGCCGTGACGACGAGCAGCATCACCACCGAGGCGGGGACGACCACCGACTTGGCGAGGACGTAGAGGCCGCCGTTCTCCACGAGCTTCGTGCCGAGCCACACCGCGATCCCCGAGACCACCGCGGCCGGCACGGCGAAGTCGCTCCGGCCGATCCACCAGACGAAGCCGACGGCCAGCCCGGCCAGCCCGATCGCGCCGAAGACCCAGAAGTGAGAGACGTCGTGCGTGCCGAGCAGCCAGTTGCCGCTCGGCCAGATGCCGAGCGTCTCGAGCGGGGAGACGACGTAACGCAGCTTGCTGTTGGTGTCGAGCACGTTGCCGACCGAGCCCGAGCTGACGAAGTCGATCACCCGCGGGAGCTGGGAGAGCCCGACGATCACCAGCACGCTCAGCGCCGGGATCAGGACCGGCGCAGAGCGCCGGGCGACGGCCGAGACGGCGGCCGGGCCTCCCTCGGTCCGGATCCGGAGGAGCTGCGCCACGATCCAAAGTCCCGTGGTGATCGCGAGCCAGCCGACCCCGGGGAAGCTGTAGACCGGGACCATCGCCGCCGTGATCAGCGCCAGGCCGATCAGGATCGCTATTCGCCCGTCGGGATTGCGCTCGATCTCGCGCAGGCCGAGCGCGAAGGCGATCAGGAACATCCCGGCGATCAGCTCCTTGAAGCCGGCGATGCCGAGCACCGAAACCGACAGGTAGGCGACGGCGACCAGCAGGGCCGCCAGCAGCCGCCGAGCGCCGGGGAGCTGGTCCCTCAGTCCGGCGAGCGAGGTGATCCCCGTGAGCACGGGGATCGCCACCAGGAGGCCCAGCCAGCCGTAGAGCGGCTGGGTGCCGAGCACGCTGACGACGGTGCCGACGAGGCTGTGTGGCCCAAGCGGGTATCCGTTGACGACGCTCTGCGGTTTCGGCCTGCTCGGGTCGACGAGATAGTCGACATCCACCAGGTGCATGGCCATGTCGTTGTTGAGGCCGACCCCGGGGATGCCGATGTGGCCGCTGGCGATGAAGGGCAGCGAGGCGAGCAGGCCGGAGAGCAGGGCGACGGGAATGGCGATGCCGACCGCCGGCCCGAGGATCGACTCGGAGCGAACCAGCAGGATGACGACGGACGCCCCGAGCAGGATCGCGCAGGCGACGATCGAGGTCGCCTCGTCGCCCGGCAGCCGGATCGCGATCGAGCAGACCAGGATCAGCGTGGCGAGGCCGACCGCGCCCTCGAGGAAGGAGGCCTTCCGGCGCCCGAGCACGAGCAGGACGGCTCTCCCCACCAGCAGGGACGCCAGCAGGATTATCCCCGCAGAGAGGTAGGTTCCGGCGAAGGCGCCCACGGAGGGCGGACAGCATATGGAGTCAGTCGAAAAGGCGGGCTAAGCGCCGACCCGATTGCGCTCGGATTCGCCGCGCTCGCGTCCCAGAGTCAGGAACTGATCGAGCGGATAGCCCCAGCGCAGGCCGCGCAGGACCTCTCGGTCGGAACGGCGCCGCACGGAGGCGATCTGCTCACGACGCTCGGCGATCTCCGCCCGGTGCTGCCGCAGCCAGCGGTAGCTGTCGCGCTTCGCCCACATGAACTTCCGCCCCCGCAGCAGGCAGTAGCCCCAGATCATCAGCTCGCTGAGCGCGAGCAGCGGCGCGAGCGCCAGGCGTGTGCGGCGCCCGAGGTCCGAGAGCAGCATCTTCCAGCGGTTCCGCTCGAGCAGGAACAGCTTCTGGGGGAACATCGTCAGGTGGTAGTCGTGGGTCACCGTCGAGGCGGGGACGCACCAGATCTCGGCCCCGGCGATGCGCAGCAGCCAGGAGAGCTCGACGTCCTCGAAGTAGAGAAAGCCCGTCTCGTCCCATCCACCCAGCCGCTCGAGCAGCTCGCGGCGGATCAGGAAGGCGGCGCCGTGCAGGCCGGTGATCTGGAAGGGCCCCTGGCCGGCCCGCTCGCGCGGCTTGCCGAGCAAGCGATTGAAGCCGAGACCGGTGACGTTGAGGTCCTGCCCGGCCGCGTTGATCAGGCCCGGATCGGACTCGAGCAGGATCAGAGGGCAGGCCACGGCCGCCTCCGGTGTCGCCTCCAGGAACGAGACCAGCGGATCGAGCCACCCCGGGCTCACCAGCAGGTCCATGTTGAGCACCGCCACGTATCTGCCGCGGGCCTCCGGCAGCGCGAAGTTGACCGCGCCGGCGTAGCCCCGGTTGGTCGCCGAGCCCAGCACCCTGACCGAGTCGTGCTCCGCCGCGATCGACTCGGCGATCGCGACGCTGTCGTCGGACGAGGCGTTGTCGACGACGAGGATCTCGGTTTCCGCCTTCCCGCTCCCGTCGAGCAGTGCACGCAGGCAACCCCCGAGCCGGTCGCCGCCGTTGTAGTTGACGACTACGGCCGAGACCAGCGGGACGAGCCTTCCTCGGCCAGGCGGCTGATCCGGCCGCTGAAGATCGAGATGAAGAGCGCGGCCGAGAGGATCTGGAGCCCGAGGACCAGGAAGCTGGTGGAGAGGACGAGCGCGCGAGTGTCCGTGAAGATGTTGGTACCGGCCCACTGGATCGTCAGCTCGACCAGCTTGGCGAAGGAGCCGAGCATCAGAAGCAGGCCGAGGATCGCGACCCCGAGGCGGAAGCGGACCGAGATCACGCGCAGGAGCCACCACGGCGGCTCCTTGCCGGCCTCGACTCCGTAGAGGGCGGCCGCCACCCCGAAGATCGTCAGCTGGAAGGCGGCGAGGACGCCGAGCGCGGCGACGATGAAGCTGTGGATGTTCAGTCCGAGGTAGGGCGTAGCGACGGGGCCGTTGCTGAGCAGGATCGCCCCCGTGATCGAGACCGCCATCAGGATCAGCCCCGGGACGATGAAGGTGAGCGTCGGGTTGTAGATCAGCAGCAGCACGATCACCCGGCCGAGGATGCGCAGCCCGTCCTTCCAGGGGCTGAGCTTCTTCTCACCCATCCGCGGCAGATAGGAGATCGGGATCTCCGCCTCGCGCAGGCCGCGGGCCTTCGCCTTGATGCCGATCTCGGTCTCGATGTCGAAGCCGCGCGCCTCGGTGCCGAGCCGGACGGCCTCGGAGCGTCGGATCGCATAGAGGCCGGTCAGGTGGTCGGTCCCGTCGAGCCCGTGGCTGAGCGCGAGGAGCTTGTTGAAGAGCCAGTTCCCGAAGCGGTTGACGACGGGCATGCTGCCGTTCTCCGACTCCCGGATGCCGCGGACGAGATCGTTCTCGTCGAGCAGATCGACCATCTCCTTGATGGCCGGCACCGGGTAGGTCGCGTCGGCATCCATGATCACCACGTTCTCGCCCTGGGCCTCGGCGATCCCGGTGCGGATCGCGACGCCCTTGCCCCGATTCGAAGGGTGCTGGATCAGGCGGACCGGATAGCTCTCGGCGACGTCGGCGGTGTCGTCGGTCGAGCCGTCGTCCACCACCAGCACCTCGTAGCTCTGGTCGAGGTACTCACCGAGCTCTGTGAGCACATGCGGGAGCGCCGCGCCCTCGTTGTACGCCGGCAGCACTACGGTCGTGTGCACGCCCCCGGCGCTTGCCGGGCTCTCGTCCCCCGTTGTCTTTGAAGCGGTGATCGCCATCTTCGTCAGGTTTGTCGGTGCCGTTTGTGGCCCGACGCTCACGTTGGGCAGGGAGAAGGATAGGAGCGTGGGGACGGTAGGTGGGCGGCCTCAGCCCGACGCTTCGGTTCCGCCATCGGGCGCGATCCTGGTCGCAGCTACCCTGCGCCCCGGCCATGCCCCGCCACGGCGACATCACTGTGGTGATCCCCTGCTTCAACCACGGGCGCTACCTGCTCGAGTCCGTCGAGTCCGCCCTGGGACAGCATGGCGGCCCGCCGCAGGTGATCGTCGTCGACGACGGCTCGACCGACGAGGAGACCGAGCGAGCGCTCCAGCGGCTGCCCGCGGGCGTCCAGCTGATCCGCCAGCAGAACGCCGGAGTGGCGGCCGCGCGCAACGCCGGCTTCGAGAGCTCGGACTCCGAGCTGCTCTTGATGGTGGACGCCGACGACCGACTCACCCTCGACGCCATCGACGCGCTTCGCCCGCCACTGGAGAGCCACGGCGACGTCGGCTACTGCTACGGGCTGATGAGGCTGATCGGCGCCTGGTCCGGGGTGCTCCGGTTCCCCGACTTCGACCCCTACATCCTGCTGCACCGCTCGATCGCCGGGGCCGCGCTCGGGCTGGTCAGACGCCGCTGCTGGGAGGACGCCGGCGGCTACGACCCGGCGATCCACGGATACGAGGACTGGGACTTCTGCCTGAGCGCGCTCGAGCAGGGCTGGCGCGGCCTTCAGATCAACCAGGTCACTCACGAGTACCGAAAGCACGAGAGCTCGGGGGAGTGGGAGCACCGGCGTCGCTACCGGCGTATCTATCGCCAGCTGCGCGAGAAGCACGCCGACCTCTTTGCCCGCCGTGGGGAGTTCGCGGCCGAGACCGACCTCGGGCCACTTCACCGGCTCGCCTATCGGACCTACTGGGCCTGGCGCCCGATCCCGGCGCGTCTCGAGAAGGCGATCTACCGCAATCTCATCTTTCGGCGGCGCGCCGCGCCGGATCGCTAGCCACGCGCGCCGATCCGCCGCAGCAGCTTGACGACGCCGCGGGGCTCCGGATGCGGCCAGGAGGAGATCCGCGGCAGGATCGCTCGCCGGGCGGCCTCCCAGGAGCGCATGATCCCCCGCTGCAACGGGTTGCGGGCCCAGCCGAGCCGGATCTCCCTGGCCTCGTCGAGCTGGACCCAGACGTCGGTGGTCGTCTTGCTGGCCGGGTGGTAGCGGAAGTTGAGCAGCGGCTCGGGCACCAGGTCCACGCGTGCGCCGCGCAGCAAGCGCAGGTAGAAGTCGTAGTCGGCGGCGTCGACGAAGTCCTGGTCGAGCGAGGGGGCCTGCTCCAGCAGCTCGCGGCGCCAGATCATCGTCGGGGTCGTGACGAAGGCGCCGAAGTAGAGATACCTCCGCCAGCTGAACTTCGGCGGGATCAACGTCCGGAAGACCTCGCCGTTCTCGTCGACGTAATTGACCCCGCCGAAGATCGCCCCCGTCTCGGGATGGCCGGCGAGGTGGTCGAGGGCGCGGTCGACCGCCTCGGGGATGTAGGCATCGTCTGCGTTCAGCCAGGCGAGCAGATCGCCGCGGGCGAGCCGCAGCCCCTTGTTGACCGCTTCGGTCTGGCCGCTGTCGGGCTCGGAGATCCAGGTCAGGTGAGGGTCCTCCCGTCCCTCGAGCAGCTCGACGGTGCCGTCATCCGAGTTGCCGTCGACGACGATGTGCTCGTGGGGCGTGCGCAGCGCGGCCACGCTGTCGAGCGTCGCCGGCAGGAAGTGCGCCATGTTGCGCGCGGGCGTGATCACGGAGAGCAAGTCGGCGTCCTCGGAGCGGTCGAGTGTGCTCGGCTGAGCGGCAGCAGGTTAACCGCCGCCGTGCACCGGATCGGGCATCATTCCCGCCCTCGTGGAGACGCTGCCAACCCGACTCGAGGGGCCGATCCTGGTCCAGCCGACCATCCACCGCGACGAGCGGGGGTTCTTCACGGAGAGCTACCGGCGCCAGGTCTTCGCCGAATACGGCATCCCCGAGGAGTACGTACAGGACAACCACTCGCGCTCCGGCAAGGGGATCGTCCGGGGGATGCACTTCCAGCCCGGCATGGCCAAGCTCGTCCGCTGCTCTCGGGGCGAGATCGTCGACGTCCTGCTCGACATCAGGAAGGGCTCGCCGACGTTCGGAGAGTGGGAGGCGTTCACGCTCAACGACGAGAACCTGCATCACCTCTACTGCCCAAACGGCTTCGCCCACGGCTTCTGCGTCACCAGCGACGTCGCGGACGTCGTCTACAAGTGCTCGACCTACTACGACCCTTCCGCCGAGAGTGGAATCGCGTACGACGACCCCGACGTCGGCATCGAGTGGCCGGAGCTCGAGCTGATCCCCTCGCAGCGGGATGCGGACGCCCCTCTTCTCAGGGACGTCGCCGGCGAGCTTCCCTTCGTCTTCGAGGGCTAGCCTGCACGCAAGCATGAGCGAGCAGCGGACGAACGACGCCCACCCCTACCTGCCCCGCGTGCCGGGAACGGACAAGCGTGCCCTGCTCACGGGTATCACGGGCCAGGACGGCTCCTATCTCGCCGAGCTGCTGCTCGAGAAGGGCTACGAGGTCCACGGAATCGTCCGCCGCTCCTCGAGCTTCAACACCGACCGGATCGATCACCTCTACCACGACCCCCACGAGTCGGGTGTCCGTCTCTTCACCCACTACGGGGACCTGACCGATTCTGTGGCGCTGGTGAAGCTGCTCTACGAGCTCCAGCCCGACGAGATCTACCACCTCGGCGCGCAGAGCCACGTTCGAGTCTCGTTCGACATCCCCGAGTACACCTTCGACGTCACCGGGGCCGGGACGGTGCGGCTGCTGGAGGCGATTCGCGAGGCCGGGGTCAGCCCCCGCTTCTACCAGGCCTCGTCCTCGGAGATGTTCGGCGCGGCGCCGCCTCCCCAGAACGAGGAGACGCGGTTCCATCCCCGCAGCCCGTACGGCGTGGCGAAGGTGGCCGCCTACTGGGCGGCGGTGAACTACCGCGAGGCTTACGACATGTTCGCCGTCAACGGGATCCTCTTCAACCACGAGTCCCCGCGCCGCGGCGAGACCTTCGTGACCCGCAAGATCACCCGGGCGGTGGCGCGGATCGCCGCGGGGCTGCAGGACAAGCTCTTCCTGGGCAACCTGGACGCCCGGCGGGACTGGGGATACGCGAAGGAGTATGTCGAGGCGATGTGGCTGATGCTGCAGGCGGACGAGCCCGAGGACTTCGTGATCGCCACCGGCGAGACGCACACGGTCCGCGAGACGGTCGAGGTCGCCTTCGCCCGTCAGGACCTCGACGCCGACGAGTACGTCGAGATCGATCCCAAGTACTACCGCCCGTCGGAGGTCGACGTGCTGCTGGGGGACGCGAGCAAGGCCAAGGAGAAGCTCGGCTGGGAGCCCAGGGTCCGCTTCCAGGAGCTGGTCGAGCTGATGGTCGACGCCGACGTCGCGGCCCTGCGGGACCAGATGGCGGGCAAGGTGACCCGCTACAGCCACGAAGGGGTCTAGGCGCCGCGCTGATTCGACTCCCAGTAGGACGGGAGCGCACTGAACCGCTTCTTAAGCCCCAGGGGCAGGCGCCGGTGGCGCGCACCGAGCTGCAGCCCGATGAACTTGACCAGCTCATAGATCGCGGCGTAGGGAATCCACCTGCGCTGCCCCGTGCGCCATAGCCAGCCCAGCTCGCCGCGGGCGTAGCGCAGTGCAGCCTGCCTGAGGACGCGGCCCGCAGGCCGCCCACCCGCCAGGTAGGCCCGCTCGGCGGAGGCCCCGGAGTCGAAGAAGCGCCTGAAGGCAGAGCGCAGGGTGTATGCGTGGGAGTGGCGCACGGCCGCCCCGGGGACGTAGACGACCCGCTGGCCGGCGAGGAGTACCCGCCGCGCCCACTCCTGGTCCTCGCTCATGATGATGTCGTCGGCGAAGGGGAACCGCTCGAACACCGCCCGCGGGATCGCGGCGTTGACGTCCGAGAAGAGGGTCGTCTCCATGGTGAGCTCGGTCGGATTCGCCGCCTCCTGCACGCGAGCGCCCGGCCCGTAGAGGAAGTCGAGGAAGTAGCGCTCAGGCGGCGTCGCGCCCGGATGAGGCAACTGCCTGCCGTAGACGCCGGCGACACGGTCGTCCGAGAGCGGGGCGATCAGCTTCGCGAGCCAGTCGTCGTCGAGCGCCACGGCGTCCTGGGAGGTGAAGACCAGGGTCTCGCCCGAGGCCAGCTCGGCGCCGAGGTTGCGAGTGGCGCCGTGGTTGAACTCCTCCACCGGGATCACGTGGACGAGGGCGCCGGAGGAGCGAGCGAGTTCAGCGCTGCCGTCGGTGGAGCTCGAATCCACCACGACGATCTCGACGTCGCCCTCGACCCGCTGGGCCTCGATGGCGGCGAGGCAACGGCGCAGGCCTTCTCCGCCGTTACGGACTGGAATGATCACGGAGATCAAGCGGGGGTCACCTGCCTTCCGCGGCCAATCTAGGGCATGCACGTCGGTCTCAACCTCATCTACCTGGTTCCCGGTGAGACCGGCGGCCCCGAGATCTATGCCCGTGAGCTGATCCCGGCGCTCCGCAAGGTGGCCCCTGAGGTCCGGCTGACCTCGTTCGTCAATCGCGAGGCCGCGGCCGTCGAGGCTCCCTGGAACGAGCTCACCGAGACCGTCGTGCTTCCGATCGAGGCGACGAACCGGGTCAGCTGGGTGCGGGGTGAGCAGCTCATGCTTCCCCGGCATGCCCCGCGGCAGGGAGTGGACCTGGTCCACAGCCTCGCCAACACGGGACCGACATGGGGCCGCTTCGCGCGGGTGCAGACCGTCCTCGACCTGCTCTACATGATGGTTCCGGAGGCCCACTTCGGCCTGCGCGGGCTCGGCATGCGGGTCCTGGTCCCGGCGGCGGCGCGGCGCTCGCATCGGGTGATCACGATCTCCCAGAGCACGCGGAGGGACCTGATCGACCGCCTCCACGTGCCGGGCGAGAAGATCGACGTCGTTCCGGTCGGCCTGGGGACCCGGTTCGCCGGGCGGCCCCTGGCCGAGCACGAGCTGCGCCGGTGCCTCGGGCTCGGTGATCGAACCGTTGCCCTGAGCGTCTCGACGAAGCGCGCCCACAAGAACCTGATGCGGCTGCTCGAGGCGCACGCGCTGATCCCGTCGGGCGAGCGTCCCTTGCTGGTCCTGCCCGGATACCCCACGCCCCACGAGGACGAGCTTCGCCGGCGGGCGGGAGCGCTCGGGATCGAGGACGACGTGCTCTTCCTCGGCTGGCTTCCCCCCGAGGAGCTCGAGGGCCTCTACGCGGCAGCCGCCCTCTTCGTCTTCACTTCGCTGTACGAGGGATTCGGGATGACGGTGCTCGAGGCGATGGCGAGAGGGGTGCCGGTCGCCTGCGGAGCGGCGAGCGCGGTCCCGGAGGTCGCCGGCGACGCGGCGCTGCTCTTCGACCCCGAGAGCCCCGAGCAGATCGCGGAGGCGATGCGCTCGCTGCTGCGCGACGGCGCCCTTCGCGACCGGCTGGCCGAGGCGGGACGAGCGCGCGCGGAGCAGTTCAGCTGGGAGCGGACCGCGCGTGAGACCGTGGATTCGTACCGCCGGGCGCTCTCGGAAGCACGGCCCGGGCGGGATTGACCGCACCTAGAATCCGCCGGTTCATGGCCTCCACGAGCCTCTCGGTGATCACCCCTTCCTACAACCAGGGGCGCTTCCTCGAGCGCGCGATCCGCTCGGTGCTCGACCAGGGCTACGAGAACCTCGAGTACGTGATCGTCGACGGCGGGTCGACCGATGATTCCGTCGAGATCATCCGGCGGTTCGAGGATCAGCTCGCCTGGTGGGTGTCGGAGCCCGACGAGGGCCAGGCCGACGCGATCAACAAGGGGATCGAGCGGACCTCGGGCGAGATCGTCGCCTTCATCAACTCGGACGACCACTACCTCCCCGGGGCCTTCGAGACGGCGGTCTCGGCCCTGGAGGCATCCGAGCGGAGCTGGGTGGCCGGACCCACCGTGGTCATGCTCGAGGGCGAGCCGGGAGCCGCGCCGCGGGATGGCGGGGTCCTCTGCCCGGAGGAGCCGTCGGCGACCGAGCACTTTCCGCGCGGGCGTCACTGGTGGGTCCTCACCCCCTGGCAGGTACATCAGCCGGGCGCCTTCTGGAGCCGCCGCCTCTTCGACGAGCTGGGACTCTTTCGGCGCGACATGCACTACGCCTTCGACTCCGAGTTCGAGCTCCGGGCGGCGCTGGCCGGAGAGCCCCCCGAGATCCTGAGCGACCGCGTGCTGGCGGCCCAGTCCTACCACGAGGAGCAGAAGTCGAGCAACAGCCGGCTCTGGCGGCCCGAGGTCCGCCGGATCGCCGAGCTGCACGAGGGCGCCCTGACGCCCGCCGAGCGCCGCCGGCTTCGCCTGGTCCGTCCCGTGGTCTGGCTTTGGCGTGCGATTCGCGACTACCTGGTCCTGCCGGGCTTCAGGCTCGGCGGCAGGCTGATCGAGCGGCTCCCGGAGCGAATCCGGCCGCGGATCCGCCACCGCGACCGCAGGACCCACCTCGCCGACTGGCCCGGCCAGGGCTGAGCCGTGGAGTCCCAGGCGCCCCCGCGGCCGGGTCGCCGCCGCGAGCCGAGCCTTTCCCGGCGGCAGCGGAGATGGACGGCAGTGGGGGCTGTGATCGGCCTGGGTTTGATCTCCGGCGTGGCAGCCATCTCGTTGATCGGGCCCCACCCCCTGGGGCTCGGAACCAACGCGGTCACCCCCAAGAAGGCGGTGGTCCCGCTGCCTGCCCGGCATCGGCTCTGCGTGCGGCAGCCGACCATTCCTGGTGGCGCCGACGTCGTCCGTCTCGCCGCCACCTCGCTCGACCTCGATATCCGCCCGATCACGGTCGAGATCAGGCGGTCGGGCCGAGTGCTCGGGTCCGGAACCTCCGAGCCGGGCAGGCCGGGCTGGATCGACGTCCCGCTCAGCAGCCCGACGGATGGACGGCCGGGAGAGATCGCCTGCGTGTCGAGCCCGGGAGAGCCGCAGATCTGGCTGTTCGGACAGCAGGTCCGCGGCGGCGGCCTGGCGACTCCCAAAGGACGCGTGAACTTCGCGATGACGTTCCAGGGGGCGGAACCCTCGAACTTCCTGGACTGGGCTCGCGTCATCTTCCGGCGCTACGGCTACGGGCAAATCGGCGCCTTCGGGAGCTGGACGCTGCTGGCCGCGGGCCTGCTCTTCTTGGCGGCCGCCGGACTGGCCCTCTGGCTGGTCGCGCGCGGGCCCCGGACTCGGCCGCGGCCGAGGGAGCCCCGGTTCGGACGGGTCGGGGCGCTCGCCGCGCGCATGCCGCTCGCGGCCTGGCTCTGCGCGCTGGTGGCGGCCCTCAATGCGACCGCCTGGTCGTTGGTCGTGCCCGCGTTCGGGGGCGGCGACGAGTCCGATCACGTCGCCTACGTCCAGCATCTGGCCGAGACCGGCGCCCCGCCCTCGGGCCGAACCGCCCCCGCCTACTCGGAGGAGGAGCGGAACCTTCTCAAGGGCCTCGAGAACCATCGGGTCAGCCTTCGCGTCGACGATCGCCCCTTCACGTCGCGGTCGGACCACGACCGGCTGGAGCGCCTCGCGAGCATGGGTGGGGATCGAACGGGTGCGGGCGGGTCCAGCAACGCGACCAACAATCCGCCCCTCTACTACGCAGTCGAGGCTGTCGCCTACCGGCTGACCGCCTGGACGAGCCTGTTCAACCGCCTCCACGCGATGCGGTTCGTCTCGGCGCTGCTGGCGGGGCTCACGGTGATGCTGGTCTTCCTCTTCCTGCGCGAGCTGCTGCCGAGGGTGCCCTGGGCGTGGTCCGCCGGAAGCCTGACTGTCGCGTTCCTACCGCTGTTCGGGGCGATCTCGGGGACCGTGAAGGACGACAACCTCGCCTACGCTGCCGCCGCCGGCCTCTTGCTCGCCCTGGTCCTCTCCTTCAAGCGCGGGCTCGATACGCGCCGCGGCTTCGTCATCGGAGCGCTTACCGCAGTCGGGGTGCTCAGCCGGATCGCAGTGCTCGGCCTGCTGCCGGGGATCGCCGTCGGCCTCCTCCTGATCGTGCACCGGACGACGCCGGAGCGGCGGCGGGAGGCGATCAGGGGAGTGATCGCGGCGGCGGCGACCCTCGCCGCGCCCGTTCTGGTCTACATGCTTCTCAATACCACCGTCTGGGACCGCGGCCTGCTGACCGGGCACCCCGGCGGGCACCGCCTGGGCAACCCGCCGGCGAGCGCCGCCGGCACCAACGTCCACACGATCTCGGGGTGGTTCGACTACGTCTGGCAGTTCTACCTCCCATCGCTGCCGGGGATGCACCCGCACTTCCCGAACTACCAGCTCCGCCATGTCTGGTTCGAGCCCTTCGTCGGCATGTTGGGCTACCGGCAGTTCGAGCTCCCGTCCGTGGTGTTCACGGTGGCCTTCGGCGTCTACGTGGTCGTCGCGGCCCTCGCCCTGCGGGAGCTGCGCGTCCGCCGGGCCGCTGTGCGAGCTCGCCTCGGGGAGCTGGCGACCTACCTGCTGATGCTGGTCGGTCTGCTGCTCCTGCTCCACACGATCGGATACGTCGTCCGCTTGGGCCAGACCGGTGACTTCAGCTCGATCTTCGAGCAGGTTCGCTACCTCTTTCCTCTGCTCGGGCTCTATGCGGGGCTGATCGCCCTGGCCGCGCGTGGCGCCGGTCCCGCGCTGGGGCGGGGGACCGGCGTCCTCCTCGTGGCCCTGGCGATCAGCGCGGGCATGGCGGCGCAGCTGATCACCGTCTGGCGCTTCTACGGCTGAGCACGAGCCGGTCGACGATCATCCGGTCCCGGGAAGCGCCTGGCGGGCTCGCTGGATCAAGTCGATCATCTCCGCCGGCAGGGCGCGGGTCGCCAGCACGATCGCGGCGAAGACCAGGCCGGACACCGCGGCGAGGACCAGCGAAGGCCAATCCGGAAGCGCGATGGCGATTCCCGCCCCCGCGCCCGCGGCCACGATCACCTTGGGCACGACGCCCGCCTGCGGGGAGAAGGCGGGCCCTACCCGCCGCAGGTAGTAGAGCGAGGCGAGCGCCACCGCGCCCTCCGCCGCGACGGTGGCGATCGCGGCGCCCTCTGCGCCCAGCGGGGGCGCCAGCGCGAGCGTGCCGACGACGGAGACCGTCGCCGAGCTGAGGTTGGCGATCATGATCTCCCGGAACCGCTTCAGTGAGAGCAGGCCGAAGTTCCAGGTTGCGAGCAGGAATGCGGTGATCATCGTCAGGGCCTGGATGCGCAGCACGGGGATCGAGCCATGGAAGCCGTCGCCGGCGACGACCTGGATCGCGAACGGCGCGGCGACGGCGAGGGTGAGCGCGAGCCCGGTGCCGACGATCAGCGCGACCTCGAAGATCCGCTGGAGCGCATAGGCGAGGCGCCGGGGGTCGTCGCGCGCAGCGCGGGCGAGGATCGGGAAGAGCGAGGAGACCAGCAGGGGCGGGATCAGCGCCAGAGCCTCCACGATCCGGAAGGCGGCGGAGAAGATGCCGGTCTCGTGGCCGGTCGAGACGTAGGACATCAGGATGACGGCAAGCCGAAAGTAGAGAATCCCCACCGCGGCGGCGACCGCGTAGGGAAGGGTCTCGCGCAGCACGCGCCGCCAGACCGCCAGGTCGAAGGACGGCTTCAGCGAGGCGTGCTGGCGGACCAGGAGCAGCGTCACCACCAGGACGATCACCCCGGCGAGCACCTGGGCCCAGAAGAACGCGATCAGACCGGTCCCGGCCACGACGAAGGCGATGAAGAACCCGTTCAGGGCGCCCTGCCGCAGCAGCTCCATCGCGCTCACCCAGCCAAGGCGCAGCTGCGCCGAGAGCGGGATCATGTAGGTCTGCTGGATCACCACCAGGAGCACCCCGATCCCGACGATCCAGATCCCCTCGACGATCTGCTGGTCTGCGCCGGTGGCCCAGGTGATCAGGACCGCGGCCACCACCCCGAAGACGGTGAGCGCGATCCGCAGCCCGACCAGGTTGCTGAGCAGATCCCGCCGGGCGGCGCCCTGCAGCACCGAGATCTCGCGTAGCCCGAGTGTCGTCAGCCCCGCCTCCGTGATCCCGCCGACCAGCAGCACCGTCGATGTGGCCGCGACGTAGAGGCCGTAGTCGACCGGGCCGAGATGCCGAGTCATGAACGGAACCGCGGCGAGGCTGAAGAGGAGGCCTGCGATGAACGCCCCGACCCGCAGGGCAGAGCCGCGAACCGCGGTTGCACCCGCCTCCTGGGAGTCCAGGATGTCGGTGAGCTGGTCGGCTACGCCCTGGGCCTCGGCGGTGCTCACCCCCGAAGCGCCGACCTGCCGCTCGGCGTCGTCCCGGCCTGAAATCGGCGTACTGGTCGGATCCCGGGCCACGGCCGGAGGAGCGTAGCCGCCGGATAAGGTCCGCGAATGAGCGAGCCGGACGCAGACAGGGTCCGTGTTCTGCTTGGCCGCGGGCATCACGCGACCGAGTGGGGCCTGCAGCCGTTTGCCCGCCTGCCGGACCGCTTCGACGTCCGCATGCTGCTCACCAGGAGGAACGCGTACGACGTCAGCCGCGCCGGGGTGCCCAGCGTCGACGTCCGCACCCTGCGCGACCGCCTCCCCCGCGGCATGGTCGGCGACGTCGTGGTGAAGGCCGTCCGGGACCGCTATCTGGACGCGGACCGCCACCTCGCCGAAGCGGACATCGTGCACAGCGAGGAGCTTTCCCTCTGGTTCTCCTCCGACCTCGCCCTCCGCAAGCGCGACTTCGGCTACCGGCTCGTGGTCACCGTCTGGGAGACGATCCCCCTGCTGGACGCCTTCCGCAACCCGCACGCGCGCCGCTACCGCAAGGCGACGCTGGAGGCCGGCGACCTCTACCTCGCCGCGACCGAGCGGGCGGCGGAGGCCCTGCAGCTCGAGGGGGTCTCGGAGGATCGGATCCAGCTCGTCTACCCCGGCGTCGACGTCGATCGCTTCGCAGAGGCACAGGGCCACGCCGGTCCGGGCGAGGGCCACCTGGTGATCTCCCCCGGGCGACTCGAGTGGGAGAAGGGCCACCACGACGTGATCCGTGCGATCGCGGCGATCAGGCGCGGGCAGATTCCGACCGATGACGGCGTCGCCGAGGGGCTGCGGCTGATCATCGTCGGCAGCGGCCCGGAGGAGGGTCGTCTGCGCCGCCACGCCGATGAGCTCGGCGTTGCGGATGCGGTGGAGATCAGCAGCGTTCCCTACGAGGACATGCCCTCCCTCTACCAGCGCGCCTCCGCGATCGTCCTCGCCAGCCTGCCCTCGAGCGGCTGCGCTCTCCACCCGGGCGATCTACCCCGCTGCTTCTGGGAGGAGCAGTTCGGGCTCGTCCTCGCGGAGGCGATGGCCGCGGGGCTGCCGATGATCGCGAGCTCCTCCGGTGCCATTCCGGAGGTCGTGGCGGGCGGCGCTGATCTCTTCCCGCCCGGTGGCTGGATCGAGATCGCCCGCTTGCTGGCCGCGGGGCCGCTCTCGCGCCCGCCGGGCACCAGGGTCGAGCCCGACCGCGATCGCCTCCGGCTCTTCTCCACCGCTGCGGCCGCGAACCGGATCGCGGCGGCCTACGAGCGGGTCCTGGAGACGCCGCCGAGCTAGGCGCCGCCCGCGACCTCCTCGTACACCCGGGCGGTCGCCTCGGCGCAGCGCTCCCAGCTGAAGGCCCTGGCGCGTTCCAGGCCGCGGCGGCGCAGGTCGGTGGCCAGGTCGGGGTCGCCCAGGATCCGCAGCGCCGCCTCGCCGATCGCCTCCTCGTCCTCGGGATCGACGAGCAGCGCCGCGTCGCCGGCGACCTCCGGCAGCGAGGTCCGGTTGGAGGTCACCACAGGGGCGCCGCAGGCCAGGGCCTCGGCCACCGGCAGCCCGAAGCCCTCGGCCAGCGAGGGGTAGAGGAAGCAGGCTGTGGCCGAATACAGCAGTGACAGGTCGTCGTCGGTGAGGAAGCCGGTCAGGTGGACGGGTGACGGGGAGCGCTCCAGGATCCGCTCGAAGTCCTGGTTCCGCCAGCCCTTCGGCCCAGCCACCACGAGCTCGCAGTCAGGCTCACGGCTGGCGATCCTCTCGAACGCCCGCAGCGCCGTCGCCAGGTTCTTGCGCGGCTCGAGCGTGCCGACGCTGAGGATGAAGGGCCCCCCGATGCCGAAGCGCTCGCGCAGGAGCTCCGGGTCGGGTTCGAGAGGATGGAAGTTCGCGGCGACGCCGAGGGGGGTTGCCACCACGGCCTCGGGGGCGAGCCCGAGACGCTCGATCACGGTCGATCGCGTGTACTCGGAGTTGGTCAGGATCCGGCTGGCGCGGCGCAGCGAGCGCAGGCTCGCGCGGGCTTGAGCCCGCGGGAACACCGTGAAGAGCTCCGGATGGTCGAGTGGGAGCAGGTCGTGGACGGTGATCACCAGGGGCAGCCGTCGCGCTCGGACCATGACCGGCTGCGGCATGTGCAGGAGGGAGCAGGACTGATCGAGCGCAGCGCGCTCGATCAAAGCCGGGTACCAGAGGCCCTCGCGGATCAGGCCCTGGGCCGCCCGTGG
>DATGDO010000172.1:0-3524 GCA_035310805.1 Solirubrobacterales bacterium | reverse complement strand
CGCGCCGAAGGCTCCGTCGCGCCGCTGGATTCCCGCGATGGATCTCGTCGAGACCGAGGACCACCTGGTCCTGCGCGGCGATCTCCCCGGAATGACCGAGGACGACGTGGACATCGAGATCAAGGACGGCGTGCTCACCGTCTCCGGCGAGCGCAAGACCGATCACGAGGAGAAGGGCGAGGGCTATCACCGCGTCGAGCGTTCCTTCGGGAGCTTCTCTCGCTCCCTCAGCCTGCCGCAGGGAGTCGATCCCGGGAAGGTCGAGGCGAAGTTCGACAACGGCGTCCTCGAGGTCCGGATCCCCAAGCCCGCCGAAGCCAAGCCGACGCGCGTTGAGATCGGCACGGGCTCTGTGGAGGGGACGGGCAAGGAGAAGTAGACCGAGTAGCTCGGCAGCGAGGCGGCGCGACTCTCGCGCCGCCTAGGCTTGGCCAGTGAGGCAAGACCCGGCCAGGCTCAGTTTCGAGATCCAGGCCCGCGACGGCTCAGCCCGCGCGGGCCTGATCGATGTGGCCCACGGGCAGATCGTCACGCCGGCCTTCGTGCCGCTGGCGACCAAGGGCAGCGTCCGCGGGCTGTCCTCCGCCGAGGTCGCCGGCCTCGGCTATGAGCTGGTGCTCGGCAACGCCTTCCACCTCCACCTGTCTCCTGGGGAGGAGGCGATCGCGGAGCGCGGCGGCCTGCACCGCTTCATGGGATGGGAGCGCGCGATCGTCACCGATTCGGGCGGCTTCCAGGTCTTCTCGCTCGCGCACGGCGGCGTCGCCGACGAGCTCAAGGGGCGCCGCGGCGCGGGCCCGGGCGGAGCGAAGGTCGAGATCAGCGAGGAGGGGGTGGCCTTCCAGTCGCTGCTCGACGGCTCGAGCCGCTTCCTGGGGCCCGAGGAGTCGATGCGCATCCAGGCTGCGCTGGGCTCCGACATCGCCCTGACCTTCGACGAGTGCACGCCGGCGCACGCCGACCGCGAGTACACGGCCCGCTCGACGGAGCGCACCCATCGCTGGCTCGATCGCTGTCTCGAGTGGCACGAGCGCGAGGGACCTTCCGCGCAGGCCGTCTTCGGGATCGTCCAGGGTGGCGTCCACGAGGACCTGAGGCGCGACTCGGCGGAGTGCACCTCGGGGGCCGCGATCGACGGGATCGCGATCGGCGGCACGCTCGGCCGGGAGAAGGAGGAGATGCAGGGGGTACTCGGGTTCACGGTGCCGCTGCTCCCCACCGAGGCGCCACGGCACCTGCTGGGCATCGGCGAGATCGACGACCTGCTGGCCGCGATCGGCATGGGCATCGATCTCTTCGACTGCGCGGTGCCCACCCGCCTCGCCCGCCACGGCGTTGCGCTCGCACCGGAGCCCGAGGGCCGGTTCCGGATCGACCTGGCGAAGGGCCGCTTCGCGGCCGACGATGCGGCGGTCGTCGACGGCTGCCCGTGCGAGGCCTGCTCGCGACACAGCCGCGCCTACCTCCACTACCTGTCCCGCAACAAGGACCTGACCGGGACCCGGCTCCTCACCCTGCACAACCTGACCTACGTGGGCGAGCTCGTCTGCGGGGCGCGGCTCGCGATCGAGCGGGGCCGCTTCGCGGCCTACGCCGACGCCGTGCTCGCCGGCGCTGCCCCCTGGGTGTCCCCGGCCGTTCGGTGACGCGACGAGATCGATCTAGACTCGATCGCGTGCAGGGCGTCGTGGCTCAGAAGCCGGCGTGTTGCCACTGCGGCGCGACCCTCGAGCACTCCATCTCGAAGTGCCCTAGATGCGGTCGCCGCTCCATCCTCTCGCTCTTCCTGCCGCGAGGCCGGCGGACCTAGCGGGTTCCTACTTGGTGTTGTCGTCGACGACCCGCTTGAGGGCGTCGATCTGGTCATTCACGTTCTGCTTGACCACTTGGTCGAGGTTGATCTTGCCTCCCCCGCCGCCGGAGGCGAGGACGACGATCGCCGCGACGACCGCGGCGAGCAGCAGGATCGCGATCAGAGCGAGCAGGTTGCGCGCGACGGTGGGAGCGCGGCGCCGGCGAGGCGCGGCGACCTCACGCTGCTGTCGCGGTGGCGCCGGCCGCCCTGGCGGCCGGCGCCGGGTGCGCGTGCGCTGCATCTGCCGGGTAGCGGCGGTGGGCGTCTCGCCGCCGAGGACGCGCGTCGGGGCCGTGCCGGCGGGAGACTCGCCCCTCAGGCTCCGGCCGAGCGCGTCCGCGAGCTCACCGGCGGCGGCGAAGCGCCGCCCGGGATCGGATTCAAGCGCCACCAGCACAGCGTCGCCGACGGCCTGCGGCACGTCCTCGCTGTAGGAGCTGGGATGGAGCGGCTGCTCGGACTGCTGGCGAACCGCCAGCTCGGCCAGGGATGCGCCCTCATAGGGCAGGCGCCCGCAGAGGAACTGGTAGAGGACGACGCCGAGGGAGTAGACGTCCGAGGAGGGCGTGGCCTCCTCGCCGCGGGCCTGCTCGGGGGCCAGATAGGCGGCCGTCCCGACGACGGAGCCGACCTGCGTGATCCGGGTCTGCTCGCTCGCCCGGGCGATGCCGAAGTCGGCGAGCTTCACGGTCATCTCGCCGCCGCCCGCGGGGCCGCCGATGATCATCAGGTTGCCGGGCTTGACGTCGCGGTGGATGATCCCGTGGCGGTGGGCGTAGTCGAGGCCGGCGCAGGCCTGGATCCCGATCTCGACCGAGGTTTCGGGATCGAGCTTGCCCTCGGTCTGCAGGAGCTGGGCGCCGGAGCGGCCGCGCACGTACTCCATGACGATGTAGTGACGCCCGGAGTCGATCCCGGTGTCGTAGACCTGCACGATGTTGGGATGGACGAGCTTTGCGACCGCCAGCGCCTCGCGGCGGAAGCGGGCCACGAAGCGCTCGTCATCGGAGAGGTGCTCGGCGAGGATCTTCACGGCCACCGTGCGCTCGAGGATCGTGTCGGTGGCGCGGAAGACCGACGACATCCCGCCGGATCCGAGGCGGTCCTCGATCCGGTACCGATCTGAGATCAGCACGCCCTTGGGGCTGCGCGGGCTCATGGGACCCCTCCCGGGCCGATCCCGCCCGAGCCGGTGGTCGGCGGGGGCGTGGTCTGGGTCTGGGTCGGGGTCTGGGTGGTGGTCGTCGGCTGCGTCTGGGTGCGGGTCGTGGTGGTGGTCGGACGCGTGCGGGTCGTCGTCGTCGTGGCCCGGGTGGTGGACGGCGTGCTGGTGGTCGTCTCAGACGTGGTCGTCCGGCCCTGGCATTGGCTCGGATCGGCGAGCAAGAGCTTGAGCTGGTTGGCGCCGTTTTGGAGCGCATTCTTGACGTCCGAGTTGACGCTCGAGGGCAGGTCCTGGATGTCGGAGATCAGGTCGTCGGTCTTGCTGCTTGCGACAAGACAGCTGCCCACCTGGACGTTCGCCTGGATCTCGTCGATCTTCGAGGTCAGGAGCGCCGCCTCCTGAGCGGAGAGGGAGGGGTCGGGCCCGCTGCTGCCGCCGCAGCCCAAGACGCCCGCGGAGCCAGCCGCCAGGATCAGGGCAAGCAGTATCGGCCGCACCTTCTTC
>DATGDO010000171.1:0-2221 GCA_035310805.1 Solirubrobacterales bacterium | reverse complement strand
TCCGAACGAAGCGCGGCGACCCGATGATGTTCGCCACCCTCGACGACGTGGAGGGCCAGGTCGAGATGCTGATTCTCGGTCAGGCCATGGAGGAGTCCGGCGACGACGTGCAGTCGGACGCCGTGCTGGTGGTGAAGGGTCGCCTCGACCACAAGGAGCGCGGCGACTCGAAGCTCCTCGTCCAGGAGATCGAGGTCTTCCAGCCGACGGAGGACGAGGTGGCGAAGGCCCGCGCGGCCCGGGACTCCGGCCCGCTGCGGCTGACCATCGACGCCGCGGCCTTCGGCGCCTCGCTGATCGAGGAGCTCAAGGGCATCCTCGGGCACTTTCCGGGGGACGCCGAGGTGATCCTCGTGATGAAGACGCGCGAGGGAACGCGCGAGCTCCGCTTCGGCCGGGAGTACCGGGTGCGCCGCTCCGCCGGCCTGAATGCCGAGCTCGACGCCCTGCTCGGCTCGGGTTCCCGGGCCGCGGCATGACCGTCGAGGCGCCCCGGCACTAGCAGACTCGGCCCGTGTCGCGCAAGGCCCGGCGCCCCCCCGACGATCCCCTACCCGCCTCGCCGCGTCCTAGACTGAACGTTCGTGCCCAGGCAGACCCAGCAACAGAGGAGCAGCGCCGGCGAGTGCCGCCAGTGCAGGACCTTCTGCGACAAGCTGGTCAACCCTGCGGGCTGCCTCGAGATGGGCTGCAAGTTCCTCTACACCTACGAGGACACGCGCACCGGTGCCCGCTTCATGGGCTGCATGAACAAGGTCTTCAGCGCGGAGATCGACTTCGACCTCTTCCTGCTCGCCGAGCGGACGCGGGAGGGCTTCGGCGGCATCAAGATGACCGGCGAGCCGCTGCCCCATTGCCAGTTCAGCGTGGAGCGGGCCTACGAGGGCGCCGGCCCGGCGCACGAGTGCGTCAACCGCCGTTTCTTCGACGCGCCCGACGATCAGCCGGAGTCGATCCGGGCGTTCGATCTGCGCAACTCGCTTACCTGAGCGACTCGGCGAGCAGCTCCCGCAGACGGTCGAAGCTGTCCGTCCAGCCTCCCTCGTGCAGGGCGCGTCTTTCCTCGGTGGCGAACTCGCCCTGGGTGAGCTCAACCTCCGTCTCGTCATCTCGGTCGCGGAGGGACAGGGTCACCACGGTCTCCCGGTCGTCGGGGTCGGGTGGATCCCAGCGGAACGTGTAGACCAGGCGCCCCGGGGGATCGACCTCGATGAACTCTCCCGAGAGCTGGAAGAGATCTCCTTCCGGGGGTTGCATCTCGATCCGGTAGCCGCCCCCCGCGCGAAGATCCATCTCGACCCGCGGTACGGTGAAACCCCGCGGGCCCCACCACTTGGCGAGCTGCTCCGGTTCAGTCATTGCCCTGAAGACTTCCGCTCGCGGCGAGGGCAGGACCGTGGTCATGCGCAGCGGCGATCCGTCTCTTGCCGTCATCTCGCACCTCCTTGGACTGAGCGCATCCTAGGCGCGAAAACAGCTATCAGTGCACCCCATGGGAAACAGAGGACGCCGGCTGATCAGGGCGCTGGCCGTCGCGACCGTGGCGGGAGTCGCTCTCCCCGGTTGCGGCGGGGCGTCGAGCGCCACAGCAACCGCGCCGCAAACCGCCGCCGACCGGCTGACCCGGACCGACAGCGCCCTGCGCTCCGCGATCGAAAGCTGGCGGGCCGGGGGAGACCCGCCTTCCAGCGCGCCGCCGGATCAGGTCCTGGTCCAGGCGCGGGCTCTGCAGGCCGACGTCCGCTACCTGGGCGAGCATCCCAAGCTGACGCCGCGGGTGCTCCCGCTGCTGCCCTCTCCGCTCGCTGCGGAGATGCGCCGGCTGACCACCGCCCAGCGGGACCTGCTGCGGCTCTCCCGGGGCGCTCGCCACCGCAAGCTCAGGGTCGGTGCGCCCCCGCCGCTCTCGGACCTGGTCGCCTTCTATCACGAGGCCAAGCGGCGCTACGGCGTCGCCTGGAACTACCTCGCGGCGATCCATCTGGTCGAGACGAAGTTCGGCCGGGTGAAGAGCGACAGCGTCGCGGGCGCCAAGGGACCGATGCAGTTCATCCCATCTACCTGGCGCATCTACGGGAACGGGGGGGACATCCACGATCCTCACGACGCGATCCTCGCCGCCGCCGACCTTCTCCACCACAACGGGGCACCGCCGCGCTACGGGCCGGCGCTCCGCGCTTACAACGACTCCGGCCTCTACGTCGACGCGGTCACCCGTTAC
>DATGDO010000170.1:0-5436 GCA_035310805.1 Solirubrobacterales bacterium | reverse complement strand
ATGTGGTGCTGATCGTCATGTGCGGCTCTCCCTCGCCGATCGCGCCGCAACCGGGCGCCGCCGAGTGCAGGTCGGGAGTCCCGGTCACCACCCGCGCACCCGGGCCCAATCCGAGATCCAGCGCGACCTCGTCGCGAACGGCTCCGACCACCGATCCGGTCTCGACCAGGGGCGGCAGCTTGGCCGCGTCGATCCCGACCTTCCCGACGAGCCTCGGGTCGTACTCGAGGCGGTCGAGGTGCCGGTTGTCGGTGAGCCAGGCGGCGCTCATCGAGGCGTGGCTGGCGGCGGCCCTGCCGGTGAATCGCATCGTCAGCTGATCGACGGGCTCCATGTACCAGCGCGTGGCGGCCGCGACCTGCGGCTCGTCGCGCTCCAGGTGGAGCATGTGGCTGACCGGATCGCCGCCGAACGGCGAGGGCACGCCGCCCGTGCGGCGGATCCAGCTCGCCAGCGCGCCCGGCGAGTAGCCCATCAGGGGGCCCCCGATCAGCTCGCGCGAGTGCCTCGCGCCGCGAGTGTCGAGCCACATCACGCAGGGGCCGACGGGCTCGCCGGCCTCGTCCACCGGCACGGTGCTCGCCCACTGCCCCGTGCAGGAGACGGCGACGACCTGCTCGGCGTGAATCCCCGCGAGCACCGACCGGGCGAGCTCGCGGATCGCCGCCCACCAGGCATTGGCGTCCTGAACCGCGCCGCCGTCGGGGAGCCGCTCGGTCTCGAAGCTGAGCTGCTCCACCGCCGCGAGCTCTCCGGCCAACGACACCGCGCCCACCTTGAGCGCCCCGCTGCCGAGATCGACCGCGAGGACGTAGCGCTCGGAGCGGCGCTCCCGCAGCTCGTCCGTCACGCCGGGGCGGGCACGCTCTGCTGGGCGTCCATCAGTTGGGCCATCACGGCACGGATCATCTCCTCGGCCTCGACGTTGATTCCGCCGGGCACCCCGCCGTAGACCGCGGCCGACTCGGCCGGCTCCCCCCCGCGCTCGCGCGCGTAGGCGACCGCCGCGTCGAGGTCGGCGGCGAACGTGTCCACGACCCCGGGCTGGGTCTGCGGCCGGGTGACCGCCATGTGCAGGGCGTTCGGATACTGAAGACCGTTGAAGCGCCAGCCGCGGCGCTTCATCTCGTCGTTCACGTGGTAGATGTCGAACCCGTCCGAGGTGAAGGCGAAGAGGAAGGTCGGCTCGCCGAGCAGGCGCAGCTCGGGGTGCGAGCGGACCGCCTCCTGCATCGCCGCCGAGGTCTCGAAGATCTCCCTCGCGTGCCGGCGATAGCCCTCCCGACCCATCGAGACCATCGAGGCCCAGGTCGCCGCCAGCAGCCCGTCGGAGCGTGAGCCGTCCATTCCGGGGGAGAAGTACTTGCCGCCGCTCCAGTCCGGCATGAAGAAGTAGCTGCGGTTGCGCAGCGAGCGGTCGCGAAAGACGAGCGTCGAGGTGCCTTTCAGCCCGTAGCCGTACTTGTGGGTGTCGGCGGAGATGCTGGTCACGCCGGGGACCCGGAAGTCGAACGCCGGGATCGGATAGCCCAGCTGCTCCCCGAAGGGCAGCAGGTATCCGCCCAGGCAGCCGTCGACGTGGAGGCCGACGCCGCGCGCGAGGGCCAGCTCGCCGAGCTCGCCGATCGGATCGATCGTGCCGTAGCCGTAGTTGCCCGCCGAGCCGACGATCGCGACCGTGTTCTGGTCGATCGCCTCCCCGACCTTCTCCGGCTCGACCAGCGTGGTCTCCCGATCGACCGGTACGTGGCGCATCTCGACTCCGAAGAGGTGGCACGCCTTGTCGAAGGCCGGGTGCCCGGTCTCCGGCTTGACCAGGTTCGGCCGCTCGATGCCGCGCTCGTCGCGACCCTGCTCCCGGTAGGCCAGCACCGCCTGGGCGATGCTGGCCGTGCCGCCGGAGGTGACCATCCCGGCCGGCTCGGCGCCCTCGGCCTCACCCGCGTGGAAGAGGTCGAGCGCCATCGCGATGATCTCGCCCTCGAAGCGGGTCGCGCTCGGGCACATGTCCCGCTGCAGAGCGTTCTGATGCGCGAACAGCCCGAACGCCTCCTTCAGGAAGGCGTAGTGGTCTCGATCCCCGCAGTACATGGTCCCCGAGCACCGCCCCTCCTCCCAGACCGCATCCTCCTCGGTCGCCATGGTGCGCAGCTCGCTGAGGATCTGCTCCCTGGAGCGACCGCTGTCGGGCAGCGCCCGAGTGACTCCGAAGCGCTCGGCGTAGGGGTAGAAGTCGAAGAGGTCGCTCATGCTCGTAGCTCCTTGGGTCAGTGCCTGGTCGGTACGCGTCGTGCGGTACCCAACCTACGTGGTTCCCCCCGATGCGCAAATCGAGGCCGGCTCTAGCCTGAACCCACACCCTAATTCCGCGCATCTCGCAGGAGCGAGGGAGAGAAGATGACGAGCGAAACCCGGTTCAAGGTCCTGATAGCTGGAGGGGGGATCGCGGCCGTGGAGGGGATGCTGGCGCTCTACGAGTTGGCGCACCGGCGCATCGACCTGGAGCTGATCGCCCCGAACGACGAGCTCACGATCCCGGCGCTGGCTGTCGCCGAGCCCTTCGGGATCTCCGCGCCAGCCGCGATCCCGCTCGCCGATGTCTGCCGTGACGTTGGGGCGTCGCATCGCCGGGAGAGGCTTCGCGGCGTCGACGCCGCTGCCCGGACGGTCCAGACGGAGTCCGGTACCGAGGTCTCCTTCGACGCACTGCTGCTGGCCGTCGGCGCGTCCGCCGAGCCCGCGCTCCCGGGGTCTCTGACCTATCGCGGTACGCGCGACAACAGCAGGATTCGACGGCTGGTGCTCGAGGCAGCGGACGGCAAGGTGGGTCGGATCGCCTTCGCCGTGCCCACCTCGATCCAGTGGCCACTGCCGATCTACGAGCTCGCGCTGCTCGCTGCGTCCGAGCTCGAGAAGCGTGGAGCGGGCACCAAGCTCTGCCTGGTCACCCACGAGAGCTCGCCGTTGTCCCTGTTCGGCAGGCGCGCCAGCGAGGGCGTCAACGGGCTTCTCGAGAAGTCAGGGGTGGACCTGATCACAAGCGCCCACGCCGCGGGTGTTCAGGCCACCGGCCTCGTCCTGCACGACGGACGGGTCCAGCCGGCCGACCGCGTGGTGGCCTCACCGCGCCTCAGGGTTGATTCGATCGAGGGGGTGCCCCAGGGGACCGACGGCTTCATCGGCACCGACCTCGCGATGCGTGTGGAGGGCACACCACATGTCTACGCCGCCGGCGACGCGACCTGGTTCCCGATCAAGCAGGGAGGCATCGCCAGCCAGCAGGCCGACACGGCGGCCTCGGCGATCGCTTCGCTGCTGGACCCGGACATCGCCGTCGAGCGATTCCAGCCCGTGCTGCGAGGCGCCCTCTTCACGGGAGGAGTACCCCGCTACCTGCGAGCGGCGGTCAGCCGCCGCTCGGCCTCGTCGGCCGACAGCGTCACTCCGCTGTGGTGGCCTCCGGCCAAGGTCGCGGGAAGGCATCTCGCTCCCTACCTGGCCAAGCGCGGGCTCGGGGTCTCGCTGGAGGACCTCGAACCCCTCCACGGCGAGGACCACGCGGCGACCGAACAGGATCAGCGCGAGGCCCTCGAGCTGGCCCTCGCCGCGGCGGATGCGGACGCCCGCTGGCGCGATTACCGGGCGGCTCTGCGCTGGCTCGACGTCGCGCAGGAGCTCAACCTGGCCCTGCCCGCCGAGTACGCGGAGAAGCGGCGGGACTGGGAGGCCGCGGCCGGCCGCGCCTGACTACTCGAGCGCGCTGCGCTGCGAGAGCACGTAGAGCAGGACCAGCGACGGCACGCAGGTGACCGCCGCGACCAGGAAGACGATGATCACCTCGAGCAGCGTCGACGAGTTGCCCGCCGCGCCCGAGATCGTCGTCGACGTCGGCAGCATGTAAGGGAAGGCCGCCGCGAAGTAGCCCCAGACCACGGCCACGACGGCGCCGACCGCCGCGGGCCGTACGCCGAGGCTGAGGACCCGCCCGGAGACCAGCAACCCGAGCGCGGCGATGCCGCAGATCCCGGAGAGGATCACCAGCGCGATCCCCGGCCAGGAGGTGAGACCGTCGTAGACGTAGCGGGCGTGCTCGTGAAGGGCGAAGACGCCCGCGACCGCCGCAATGCCGCCGATCACGGCCATCACCAGCGCCCGGCGGATGAAGTAGCGCTGCAGGTCCTCGTCCCCGGCGGCTCGGGCATCCCGGACGAGAAAGACCGCCGCGATGTAGGCCGCCACAGCTACGAACATCAGTCCGGTGAGCAGCGGCAGCACACCGGTCCAGCTTCCGGTGGGATCTCCGCCGCCCTCAGCGGGCACCTGGCCCGAGGCCACGGCGCCGACCACGGTGCCGAGGAAGAACGGCGTCAGCACGGATGAGATGCCGAAGACCCTGGTCGCCGGGCCGCGCACCGGCCCCGGCAGGGCGTGGCGGAAGGCGAAGCCCGCGCCTCGTAAGACGATCCCCAGCGCCGCCAGGGCGAGTGGGATGTAGAGCGTCGTCATCACCGCCGAGAAGACCGGCGGAAAGGCGGTCCAGAGGACGACGAGCACGAAGATCAGCCAGACGTGGTTGGCCTCCCAGACCGGGGCGATCGAGTGGTCGATCAGGTTCCGCGCTCGCCGTCCGCGCTCCCCCTGGCCGGCGAGCAGGTCCCACATGCCACCGCCGAAGTCCGCCCCGCCGAAGACCGCATAGAGCGTCACCCCGATCCAGAGGATCACCGCGACCAGGTCAGCCCGCGTCATCCGGGCACCCCGCGTCCGGCCGCCCCGCCACCAGTCGCCTCGGTCTCCAACGGGGCGTACGGAATGCCTCCCGCCTCCGCCCCCTCGTCGGGCCGCTGCGCCAGGCCGCGCAGGACGTATGCGGTCACCAGCGCGAGCCCGATGTAGAGCAGCATCGTCAGCGCGAAGGCCCACCAGATGCCCTGTGCGTTGGTCACCGCGTCCTCGGTCCGCATGAAGCCGTGCACGATCCAGGGCTGTCGGCCGATCTCGGTGACCATCCAGCCCGACTCGAGTGCCAGCACGGCCAGGACGCCGGCGACGGCCACTGAGCGGAGGAACCAGCGCGTGGCCGGCGGGGCCCTGCGGCGGGCCCAGGTGATCGCGAACCAGGCCGCCAGCAGTGTGAGCAGCGTTCCGATCCCAACCATCGCGTCGAAGGCCAGGTGGATCGTGGTCGGGGTCGGCGGCTGGTCGTTGGCGGGGACGTCGTTCAGCCCCTTGACCACCGTGCCGGTGCTGAAACCGGCGAGCAGCGAGTCCAGGCCGGGAATCGAGATGGCGCCCTTGACCTCGCCATCTGTGCAGATCCCGCCGATGTGCTCGGGCTGGTCGTCGCCGGTCTTGTAGACACACTCCATCGCGGCGAACTTCGTCGGCTGGTCGTCGAAGACGTCGCGCGCGGCGAAGTCGCCGACGATCATCTGG
>DATGDO010000169.1:0-7065 GCA_035310805.1 Solirubrobacterales bacterium | reverse complement strand
GAGGGTCTTGGCGAACTCCGAGACTCCGGGCGTCTCGTCCATCCGGCCGCGGGCGGCGAGGCCGCGCGTCCAGGCGAAGATCGAAGCGATCGGGTTGGTCGAGGTCGGCTTTCCCTGCTGGTGCTGGCGGAAGTGCCGGGTGACGGTCCCATGGGCGGCCTCGGCTTCCACCGTCTTGCCGTCGGCCGTCATCAGCACGCTCGTCATCAGGCCCAGCGAGCCGAATCCCTGCGCGACGCTGTCGGACTGGACGTCGCCATCGTAGTTCTTGCATGCCCAGACGTAGCCGCCCTCCCACTTGAGCGCCGCGGCGACCATGTCGTCGATCAGGCGATGCTCGTAGGTGAGGTCGCTGGCCTCGAACTGCTGCTTGAACTCCGAGTCGTAGACGTCCTGGAAGAGGTCCTTGAAGCGGCCGTCGTAGCGCTTCAGGATCGTGTTCTTGGTCGACAAGTAGACCGGGAAGCCGCGATCGAGGCCGTAGCGAAAGGAAGCCCTGGCGAAGTCGCGGATCGAGTCGTCCAGGTTGTACATCGCGAGCGCCACGCCGCCGCCCGGGAACTCGTAGACCTCCAGCTCCACCGGCTCGCCGCCGTCCTTCGGGGTGAAGGTCAGGGTGAGATCCCCCTCCCCAGGCACGACCAGGTCGGTGGCGCGGTACTGGTCGCCGAAGGCGTGGCGGCCGATCACGATCGGCTTCGTCCAGCCGGGGACGAGCCGCGGCACGTTCGAGATCACGATCGGCTCCCGGAAGATCACGCCGCCGAGGATGTTCCGGATCGTCCCGTTGGGCGAGCGGTACATCTTCTTGAGGCCGAACTCCCGCATGCGGGCCTCGTCCGGGGTGATCGTCGCGCACTTCACCCCGACGCCGTACTCCTTGATCGCGTTGGCGGCGTCGACAGTGATCCGGTCCTCCGTCTCGTCGCGCTTCTCGATGGAGAGGTCGAAGTACTTCAGATCGACGTCGAGGTAGGGCAGGATGAGCTGCTCCTTGATGAAGGCCCAGAGGATCCGGGTCATCTCGTCGCCGTCCAGCTCGACGATGGGGTTCTCGACCTTGATCTTCGCCACGCGGGCGGCGATGCTATCTGCGCGGCGTCGCGGGCTCCCCTTCGGGTCTCAACGGATCCGGCCATCAGAGGGCTCCCCCGGCGAAGCCCGCATCCACGACGCAGAGGGAGAGGACATGAACACCTACGCGATCCGCCGAGAGAAGGCCTGGCAGTCGCCGGCGGAGCTCGAGGCGACCGCCGAGCGATCCAAGGAGGTCGCCGCCAGCGACTTTCCGGATGACATCGCCTGGATTCGCAGCTACGTGATCAAGGAGGACGGCGGCACCCTGGGGACGATCTGCATCTACCAGGCGACGGACGTCGACCAGGTCAAGGAGCACGCCAGGCGGGTGGACATGCCAGCCGACGAGATTCTGGAGATCGTCGACACGGTGATCGTCCGACCCGACCCGGAGCCGCAGGCCGCCTGAGCGAGCGGTGCTTCGCGCGGCGGAGGATCGCGACCCCGACTCCTCGAGCTGGACCTCGAGCTCGTCCGATACCCCCTCTCCGGAAGGCCGACCGATCCCCGCAGTGCCGGGCGTCCCCGAACAGGTTCTCCCCTGCTCGGAGCGGAGTAGAGGAGAGCTATGCCTGAAGCGTCGCCTCGACCGTGATTTCGACGTTGCCCCTGAGCGCGCCCGAGATCGGGCAGCTCTCACCGGCGCTACGGGCTGCCGTCTCGAAGCCACTCTGATCGATGCCGGGGACGCGTCCTTGGACGACGATGTGCGATGACTTCACTCCCTCACCGGGAACGAACGAGACCGTTGCCGTGGCCTCGATGCGCTCCGGCGGGTTGCCAGCCTCGCCGAGCTCGTGGGAGAGGCCCATGCAGTAACAGGAGGCATGGGCGGCGGCCAGCAGCTCCTCGGGACTGGTCGTCTCTGCCGTGCGCTCAGTGCGCGCAGGCCATGAGACCTCGAGCTCGGGCACCGCGTTACTGGCTGTCGACGTCGTACCGCTGCCCTTCGCCAGGTCTCCCTCCCAGACGGTAGTCGCGCTGCTCTCACTCGCCATCGTCACCTCCACGATTGGGAACGCCATAAGTATGTCCGCTCGGCAACTGGCCCGCACTCCGTCAGCGGCTCACCGGAAAGTGAATCGGCCCGATTGTCACGCTCCACGTGGGGGTAGCCGTGCAACATGGCTCCGTCAGGTCGAGCAGGCCCGGGCTACCCGGGAAAGGGGAAGGGAACTGACCCCGATCCTCCGCCGCTCGAGCTGAAGACTCCGAGTCGTGCGGATAGCGTCACCGAGACTCGCAGGAGGGTGGCTGAATACGCAGAGTCCGGCGGCGCGAATCGCGACGACGTCGAGCTCGCGGTGGCCGAGGCGGTTGGCAACGCGGTCGTGCACGCCTTCGAAGGGCATGACGATGGGGTGGTCACGGTGCGAGCCGAGGTCGACGGTCCCGACCACCTCGTGGTCGAGATAACCGACGCCGGCTTCGGGATAACCACCATGTCCAGGGACCCAAGGGCCGGCTTCGGTCTACCCATCATCGGCGCGCTGGCCGAGAGCGTCGAGATCCAGACCGGGCACCGGGGGACCCGATTGGTGCTGCGATTCCCACGCGCCGGCTAGAAGCGCGAGTCGCCGGCATAGCCACCCCGAAGGGCACTCAGGGCCTCCCTCGAGGCTGGCGAAGACTCCTCAGCCACGACGACGGGCGAAGCGGTCCGAGATCCTGTCGATCGCCCACCCGGTCCTGAGGGCAGGAGCGCTGAAGAGCGGCGCCGGAGCGAACCGCGGCCGCTCGCGCCAGACGACGCGGAGATCGTCATGCGGCTCATCCCCGGCCAGCCGGTCGGCGACGAGGGTTCCGAGGTAGGGGGCCTGGGCAAGGCCATGGCCGTTGTAGCCGACGGCGTAATGGATGTTCGCGGCGGCCTCGCCGGCGACCGGAAGCCAGGACGGGGTCATCGCGATCCATCCGCCCCAAGCCCGCTGCGGGGTGACGTCGCGCAGCGAGGGGAACCGCTCGTGAAAGCCGCGGACGACCTCCGCGACGACCGCAGGGTCGGGGTGCCGGGCGCCGAGCGGCCCCCGCGGCGGCTGCGGGAGGCGACTGCCGAAGAGCACGGTGCCACGCGCGGTGGGTCGGTAGTTCTCGAGGATCACGTGCTGCGTATAGACACCGGCGCGGCTGACCCATCCGGTCCCGTCCAGTCGTGAGGGGTCGATCGGCTCGGTCTCCGCCAGGGTCACCCATAGCGGCGCCACGATCCGTCGGGGGGCGAACGGGAGGTCGCGAGTGTAGGCGTTGGTGGCGAGGACGAGCCGCTCGGCAAGGACCCGACCGCCGGGCGCGCTGACGACGACCCGTGGGCCACTGGGCTCAATCGCCTGAACTGCGGTCCGCTCGAACACCCTCGCGCTCGAGTCGCCCACCGCCTCACGGAGCCCGCGCCCAAACTTGTCGGGGTTCAGTATCCCGCCGGCCCGTTCGAGGATCCCGCCGAGGAACACGTCGGGCAGCCCCGCGTCAGTGCCCTCGACGAACTCCACGTCTGCCCCGGACTCGCTGAGGATCCGCGCGATCCGCGCCGCCCGCCGGAGCTGCCCGGCGGAGAGGGCGGCAGAGACGTTCCCGTTCGCCTCGTACTCGCACTCGATGCCGAGGCGCTCGATCAACCCCTCCGTGAAGTGAACCGCGGTGTCGGCGAACCGGATCAGCTCGCGGGCGCGGCGGCGGTAGACGGTGGCGAGCACCTGCGGGTCGCCCGCGATCGTCGGTGTCAGGTGGCCGGCGTTGCGCGAGCTCGCACCCCAACCGCAGAACGCCGACTCGAGCAGGGCGACGTCCGTGCCGCGCTCGGCGAGCCGGAGCGCCGCCGCCATTCCCGTGTAGCCGCCGCCAATGATCGCGACGTCGCACTCGAGCTCACCCGCGAGCGCCGGCGAGAGATCGCCGGGCGGATCGAGCCAGCCGCTGGACGCCGAGTACTTGATCCCACCTGTGCTCATGCTCCTCCTCGTGCGGCGGCGGCCGCCGCCGCGAAAGCGTCAACGATCCGGCTGAGCTTCAGCTGGGAAACTAGCGCGGGCGGCTCTCGGCCTCCGCAAGGGCGCTGTACCGGCGACTCCAAGAGCGCAGGCCACCTCGGGGTGCTCTTCGACGAACGGCTTGAACTCCCAGGCCGACATGCCACGGCAGCGCAGATCGGTCCCGGCGACGATGGTCGCCGAGCGCACGCCACTGGCGATCAGCGCGATCTCGCCGAAGTGATCGCCAGGACCGACGCAGGGTCTCGTCGACCTCCGCCATCAGCGCGATCTACTCACGAGGCGAACCTTGACGAAAGAAGTGAATGATGGTTCACTCCTTGCTGATGGCCTATCGCACCACCGAGCGCAGCGAGGCGCGCCGGGCCGAGACCCGCGAGCGAATCACGACCGCGGCCCGAGAGCTGATCGCCGAGGGCGGCTACGTCGCCGCTCAGGTCGCCGCCGTCGCCGAGCGAGCCGGCGTCGCGGTCGGAACCGTCTACCGCCACTTCCCCTCCAAGTCGGAGCTCTTTGCGAAGGTCTTTCGGGAGGCCTCCCAGCGCGAGGTCGACGCGATGCGGGACGCCGTCCATGCGACCAGGGGACCCGCCCCCGAGCGGATCGCCGCCGGGGTCGAGGTCTTCGCCCGCCGTGCGCTCCGCGGGCGCCGTCTCGCGTGGGCTCTGCTCGCCGAGCCCGTCGATCCTGCCGTCGAGGCCGAGCGCCTGCACTTTCGCCACAGCTACAGCGACCTGATGGCGGAGGTGATCGCCGAGGGCGTCGAGGTCGGCGACCTCCCGCTCCAGGACGTGGAGGTCACCGCCGCGGCCCTGATCGGGGCGATCGGCGAGACGATGCTCGGCCCGCTGTCACCAACATATGACGGCTCGTTGCCTCACAGGACGGGTCGCTCTTCGCGGAGCGTTCCTTCACCACGCTCTCGCCCGGACGGCGGGCCCGAGGCGCTGATCGCCTCGTTGATCAACTTCTGCACTCGCGCAATCGGAGAGGAGCCCGCACGTGTCAACCCTTGAGCAGCGCACCGGAGTCCGTACTCACGAGGTCACCAACCAGGTACCGCCGTTGGTCGGCTACAACGTCTTCGAGACCGATCGCGTGATGGGCGAGGCCGTTCGCCGCGAGGGCGCGGACTGGGCGGTCGACAGGATCTCCGCGGTCGGTGAGATTGCCGGGCGGGCCGACGTGATCGAGCTCGGAAGGCTGGCGAACGAGAACCCGCCGAAGCTCCGCACCCACGACCGCTACGGCAACCGGGTCGACATCCCCGAGTTTCATCCCTCCTGGCACGAGCTGATGCGACTCGGCATCACCCAAGAGCTGCACTCGCTCCCCTGGCGCGAGCCGCGACCGGGCGCGCACGTAGCCCGGGCAGCGGCCTTCATGTGCTTCTCCCAGGCGGAGGCCGGCGTCGGCTGCCCGATCTCGATGACCTACTCGGTGGTGCCGGCACTTCGCAAGCAGCCGGAGCTGGCCGAGGAATGGGAGCCGCGCATCCTCTCGAACTTCTACGACCCACGACAGATCCCCGCCGCCGAGAAGGAGGGCTCCATCCTCGGCATGGGGATGACGGAGAAGCAGGGCGGCTCCGACGTCCGCGCGAACACGACGGTTGGCCGCCCGATCAACGGCGGCGGGCCAGGCGCCGAATACGAGATCACCGGGCACAAGTGGTTCCTCTCGGCTCCGCAGTGCGACGCCTTCCTCGTCCTCGGGCAGACAGAGGGCGGTATCTCCTGCTTCCTGATGCCGCGGCGGCTGCCGGACGGAGCGCTCAACCGCTTCCGCCTGCAGCGCCTCAAGGACAAGCTGGGAAATCGCTCCAACGCCTCGTCGGAGATCGAGTTCGACGGAGCCTGGACCCGTCTGGTCGGCGAGGAGGGTGCCGGCGTCCGCACGATCATCGAGATGGTCAACCACACCCGGCTCGACTGCGCGACCGGGAGCGCCACCGGGATGCGCGCCGGGGTCGCCCAGGCGATCAACCACGCCTCACACCGCTCCACCTTCGGCCGCGTCCTGGTCGAGCAGCCGCTGATGCAGAACGTGCTCGCCGACCTGGCGATCGAGTCCGAGGCGGCGACGATCGGCTCGCTGCGGCTCGCTCGCGCCTATGACGAAGCGATCGCCGGCGACGATCAGGCCCAGGCCTTAAAGCGGATCGCAAATGCCGTGCTCAAGTACTGGATCTGCAAGCGAGCTCCGAGCCACGCGGTCGAGTGCCTCGAGTGCCTCGGCGGCAACGGCTACGTCGAGGAGTCCGGGATGCCGCGGCTCTATCGCGAGGCGCCACTATCCTCGATCTGGGAGGGCTCGGGGAACGTCCAATGCCTCGACGTGCTGCGGGCGATGGTCAAGAACTCCGACTCGGTGGACGCCTTCTTCGCGGAGGTCGCGGAGGGATCCGGCGAGCCGAGGCTCGACGCCTTCGTCTCGGAACTGCGCAAGGACCTCGGGGACGTGACCGGGATCGAGACGCGCGCCCGCCAGCTGGTCGAGCGGATGGCGCTGGCCCTCCAGGGCTCGCTGCTGCTGCGCTTCGGCGACCAGGCGGTGGCCGACGGGTTCTGCGCATCGCGGCTCGGCGGCGACTGGGGTCACGCCTTCGGCACCTTGCCCGCCGGCACGGACTTCCAGCGCATCATCGACCGGCATCGGGCGACCGTCTAGCGGCCACCAGGGCGCCCCTACCTCGGAGCCTAGGGCGAAGCCCGAAGCGACTTATGTGGGCGGCCGCTGTGGCCGCGACCTGATGGCGAAGCTGAAAGGAGTCCAGATGAACTACGAGACGTTGCGCTACGAGCGCGACGGGCACGTCACCGTGCTCACCTACGACCGGCCGGAGCGACGCAACGCCGTCAGCCGGCAGATGAACCGGGAGCTCCACCACGCCTGGCAGCGCTTCCGCGACGCGGAGGACGAGTTCGTCCTCGTGACCACGGGAGAGGGCGATGCCTTCTGCGCGGGTTGGGACCTCGAGGATGCCGCCGAGCTTGGCGAG
>DATGDO010000168.1:0-3945 GCA_035310805.1 Solirubrobacterales bacterium | reverse complement strand
TCGGAGGGATTTGGCCTTTGCTGGCGCGGCAGTATAGCCAGACGCCAGGCCAGCACGCGCAAGAGGCGGAGATCGGTGATGGCCGGCTCGACCAGTTCCGGATATATCGCTTGGTGACGTCCTCGTACGAAGCCGAAGCTGCGAGGCGATCCCCCTCCACTGCGCCAATCCTGCCGGCGCTATCATCCGCCGGCCGCGGATCGGTGCGCGGCTCTTTTTTATGGCTACGGCGACAGCGATGAAGACCTACCAGGCGACTGCCCAGGACCGCGAGCGGAACTGGTACTTGGTCGACGCCGAGGGCAGGACGCTCGGCCGCCTGGCGACCCAGATCGCGGACGTCCTCCGCGGGAAGCGCAAGCCGACCTACACGCCGCACGTCGACGTCGGGGACTTCGTGATCGTCGTCAACGCCGAGAAGATCGCCGTGACCGGCAAGAAGCGCGAGGACAAGCGCTACTGGCGGCACAGCGGCTATCCCGGCGGCATTCGCTTCCGCACCCTGGGCGACCTGCTCGAGCAGCGCCCCGAGGAAGTGATCCGCAAGGCGGTCAAGGGGATGCTCCCCCGCAACCGGCTCGCGCGACAGCAGCTCCGCAAGCTCAAGGTGTACGCGGGGCCCGAGCATCCGCACCAGGCCCAGAAGCCCGAACAGCTGGAGATCGACACGGGAGGGCGCGCGACAGCGCGACCCGATTGACGATGGCCGACGAAGAGCAGCAGCCCGAGGAGCAGCAGCCCGAGGAGGAGGCCCTCGCCGAGGACGCCGCGACCGAGGCGGAGGGCCCGGTCGAGGAGCAGCCGGAGGCCGAGGACCGGGCGAGCGAGGAGCAACCGGAGGCCGACGAGCAGGTTCCCGCCGAGGAGGCCCTCGCCGAGGACGCCGCCACCGAGGACGACAGCCGGGCCGAGCAGGCCGCGGCTCCCGAGCAGGAGGCCGCTGCGCCCGCTCAGCCGAAGGGCGACGGCAAGAAGAAGGAGGAGGTCGTCCCAGGAGCCGAGCTCGAGCCGATCGCGATCGAGACCGAGCGCGAGCTCGACGCCGAGGAGCGGGCCCGCCGGGAGGCCGAGGAGGAGGAGCGTGCCCGCCGTGAGCGAGAGCTGATCGGCGACGAGGATGAGGCGACGCCCGTCGCGGCCCGGCCCGCCAAGCTCTCGGGAGACGCCACCTACGCGGCGACCGGGAAGCGGAAGTCCTCGGTCGCCCGAGTGATCCTGCGGCCGGGTGACGGCAGCATCGAGGTCAACAAGAGGAAGCTGGAGGAGTACTTCCCGCGTGCCTACCTGCAGTCGGTCGCCAAGCAGCCGCTGGTGCAGAGCGGCTACGAGGGCAACGTCGACGTGCGCATCCGGGTCCACGGCGGAGGTATCTCCGGCCAGGCGGCGGCCGTCCGGCACGGCATCGCCCGTGCCCTCTGCGACGTCGATCCGGCGCTTCGGCCCGAGCTCAAGCGCCGAGGCATGCTGACCCGTGACGCGCGGGTCAAGGAGCGCCGCAAGGCCGGGCTCAAGAAAGCCCGCAAACGGCCCCAGTTCTCAAAGCGCTGAGGCCGGTGCAAACCGGCGCCTGCCCGTGTCCTCGGCCATCCGGCTCACGTGGTGTCAACTAAGCTCGCTTCGCCGGATGGCCTGCGTCCCTTGGCAGGCTTGGTCTTCGCCTCCTCAGGACCGCCGTAATTGACCCCAGCCCCACGAAAACTGTTCGGGACCGACGGGGTCCGGGGCCCCGTTGGCGATTTGCTCACTCCTGACCTTGCCGTTCGGCTGGGGCGAGCAGCTGCACTAGAGGCCGGGTCCGAGCGCCCGCAGGTCCTGATCATCCGTGACACGCGCGAGTCGGGGCCGATGCTCGAGGAGGCGCTCGCCGCGGGGGTGGCGGCGGGCGGGGGAGACGCGATGCTCGGCGGGGTCCTGCCGACGCCCGCAGCATCGGTGCTCACCCGGCGGTTGAGCTTCGACCTGGCGGCGGTCGTCTCCGCCTCCCACAACCCGTTCACCGACAACGGAATCAAGTTCCTCAACGCCCAGGGGACCAAGCTCGGCGACGACGCGGAGCTCGCGATCGAGGCGTGCATGGACGAACCGACCGGCGAGCGGGTCGGCGGCGTTCACACGCTCGAGGGAGCCTTCGACGACTACATCCGGGAGCTGCGCACCGCCTTCCCGCTCGACCTCTCTGGCCTGCGCGTCGCACTCGACTGCGCGAACGGGGCCACTCACCGCGCCGCTCCCGTGACCTTCCGCGCGCTCGGCGCCGAGCTCGTCATGACGGCGGTGGAGCCCGACGGCCGCAACATCAACGCCGACTGCGGCTCGACCCATCCGGACGGGCTCGTTGAGCTGGTCTCCTCATCCGGCGCGGACATCGGCTTCGCATATGACGGGGACGGCGACCGGATGCTGGCCGTGGACGGCAACGGCCGCCTGCACGACGGCGACGACCTGATCGCGTTGATCGCCAGGGACCTGCGGAGTCGCGGCGAGTTGGCGGGCGGGGTGGCCGTCACGGTGATGACGAACTTCGGGTTCGTGAAGACGATGGAGGCGGAGGGCATCGAGGTGGTGCAGACCCGGGTCGGCGACCGCTACCTGATCGAGGCCCTGCTGGAGCGCGACTGGTGCCTGGGCGGGGAGCAATCGGGCCACATCGTCTGGACCGGGTACACCCCGACGGGCGATGGGATCGCGGCGTCACTGCTGGCGCTGCGCGCACTCGGGGGGCGCCGCCTCGAGGACGTGAGGCCCTTCGAGCGGCTCCCCCAGCGGCTGGAGAACGTCCGAATCGCCGACCGCGGCGCCGTGCAGAGAGCCGATCAGCTGTGGAGCGCGGTCGAGGACGAGAACGGGAAGCTCGAGGGCCGCGGCAGGGTGCTCGTGCGCCCCTCCGGTACGGAGCCCCTCCTGCGTGTGATGGTGGAGGCGCCCGACGAGGCCGAGTGCGATGCGATCTCAGACAGGCTCGTCCAGGTCGCCCGGCGCGAGCTGGCTTGAGGCGTCTCCGACGCCGAACTGGACGCGCTCTACTCTGTACCCCTTCATGTGCGGCATCGTCGGATATGTGGGCGACCGACCGTGCCGGGACCTGCTGATCGCCGGGCTGGAGAAGCTCGAGTACCGAGGCTATGACTCGGCCGGCGTTTCGGTGATCTCGGACGGCGAGATCGACAGCGTGCGCGCCGTCGGCAATCTGGCCAACCTCCGCGCCGCCTTGGAGCGCCACTCCTCCAGCGTCCCAGGAGGCTCGGTGGCGGTTGTCGCGCCACCAGCCACCATCGGGCTTGGTCACACGCGCTGGGCGACCCACGGCCGGGTCACCGAGGAGAACGCGCATCCCCACGGGGACTGCGAGGAGGCGATCCAGATCGTGCTCAACGGGATCGTCGAGAACCACGCCGAGCTCCGGCGCGAGCTGGTGGCCGACGGCCACGAGTTCAGCTCCCAGACCGACGCTGAGATCGTCTCCCACCTGATCGAGCGCCACTACGACGGGGATCTGACGGAGGCGGTTCGCCGTGCCTTCAACGACCTCCGTGGCCACTACGCGTTCGTCGCGATGCACCGCGATCACCCCGACACGCTCGTCGCGGCCCGCAAGGAGTGCCCGCTGATCGTCGGCCTCGGCGAGCACGAGAACTTCGTCGCCTCGGCGATCCCCGCCTTCCTCAGTGAGACACGCCGGACGCTCGGGATCGCCAACGACGAGATCGTCACGATCCACAAGGGCGGCGTCATCATCACCGACGCCGAGGGCAACCTCCAGGAGCGCCAGCCCGAAGAGGTCACCTGGGACGCGGAGGCCGCCGAGAAGGGGGGCTACGAGACCTTCATGCTCAAGGAAATCCACGAGCAGCCCGATGCGGTCGCCGAGACGATCACCGACCGGCTGCCGACCCTCGACGGGGTCGATCTCTCGGATGTCGACCTCGATGACGAGCTCCTCAGGGG
>DATGDO010000167.1:0-1543 GCA_035310805.1 Solirubrobacterales bacterium | reverse complement strand
GTCGGCATGGCGGTCGTCGACATGCTGATCTCGAAGACCTTCGACGCCTCGGTGATCTGCCCCGCGGAGCAGACCTGCGTCGTCGACGAGGCGATCTACGACGACCTGGTCGCCGAGTTCGAGCGCCTCGGCGGGCAGCTGCTGGAGCCGGACCAGGTGGAGGCGCTGGCCGATCTCGCCTTCGAGCCGGACGGGCGGGTGGACGCCCGCGCCCTGGGTCAGTCCTGCGTCAACCTCGGGGGGATGGGTGGATTCGAGGTGCGGGAGGGGGCGAAGGTGCTGCTCGCTCCGCTGCCCTCCGACCTGGGCGAGCTCGCCGACCACCCCCTGATCCAGGAGAAGCTGATGCCCGTGCTCGGCCTGGTGCGCTCCCCGTCGGTCGATCACGGCGTCAGCGCCTGCGAGCTGATCACCGAGCACGGCGGCCTCGGGCACACCTCGGCCGTCTACGCCTCCGACGACTCGGTGATCGACCGGTTCGCGAGCCGAGTCCGCACCGGGCGCATCCTGGTCAACGCGCCCACCGCCGTCGGCGCCCTCGGCGGGATCTACAACTCGCTGACGCCGACCTTCTCGCTCGGCTGCGGCACCTGGGGGGGCTCCAACACCACCGACAACGTCAACTACAGGAACCTGCTCAACGTGAAGACCGTCTCGCGCCGCCAGGCGCCTCCCCAGTGGTTCCGGGTCCCGGCCGACACCTACATCAACGCCGGCGCGATCGAGAGCCTGCGCGAGGTGAAGGCATCCCAGATCCTGCTGGTCACCGACATCGACGGGGAGGCGCGCGGCGTGGCGGACGAGGTGCGGCCCTACCTCGAGGGCCGCAGCGTGCACGTCTTCTCCGACCTCCACCCGGAGCCGAGCGAGGCGCAGATCCAGGCCGGCACCGAGGTACTCGGCGAGTTCGGCGCCGACTGCATCGTCGCGGTCGGGGGCGGCTCGGTGCTGGACGCGGGCAAGGCGATGCGGCTCTTCCACGAGAGCCCCGACGTCTCGCTGCGGGAGCTGTCGCTGCCCTTCCTCGACGCCCGCAAGCGGGTCGCCCACTACCCGGAGGTCGAGCACAGCGTTCGGCTGCTGGCGCTGCCGACCACCGCGGGGACCGGGTCGGAGGTCTCGCCCGCCACCGTGATCAGCGCCGGCGGGCGCAAGGTGACGCTGGTCGACTACTCGCTGGTCCCCGACGTCGCGATCGTCGATCCGACCCTGACCCTGACGATGCCGCCGAGCGTGACCGCGGACACCGGCGTCGACGCCCTCACCCACGCCCTGGAGGCGGGGGTCTCGATCTTCGCCTCGCCCTACACGGACGCCTTCTGCATGCAGGCGATCAACCTGATCATGGATGCGCTGCCGCGCGCCTGCGAGAACGGCAGCGACCTCGAGGCGCGGACGGCGATGTCGAACGCCGCCACGATCGCCGGCCTGGCCTTCTCGAACGCCTTCGTCGGCGTCAACCACGCGCTCGCGCACGCGGTCGGGGCGCGCTTCGGGATCCCGCACGGCCGCGCCAACCGGATCTTCCTGCCCCACGTGCTGC
>DATGDO010000166.1:0-8704 GCA_035310805.1 Solirubrobacterales bacterium | reverse complement strand
GCCGGGGCCTACGTGATGCTCCGCGACGGCGAGCCGCTGCTCTACGTCGAGAGGGGCGGCAAGGGGATCCTCCGGCTTCAGAAGCTCGTCGGCGAAGAGCTGGCGGTGGCCCTCGCCGAGCTGGCTTCAGCGGCCCGGGAGGGACAGATCGAGCGCCTCGCGATCGAGCGCCTCGACGGCGAGCCGGTGATCGGCTCGGGCATGGAGGCGGCGCTGCTCGAGGCCGGGTTCAGGCGGCAGCCTCGCCGCCTCGTCGCCTAGATGCGAGGGCGCCCCGATGATGCGAGGGTGCGCGACAGCGCAACCCGCGTGATCTCGGAGGAGCGACCCGTTTAGTCATGGCAGAGGGCGACACGATCCTTCGCCTCGCCCGCCGCCTCGGCGAGGCCCTCGCAGGGACGAAGCTCGCGGTGCGCACGCCCGGCCAGAGGCGTCCGGCCGGGCTGCCGGCTGCCGAGCTGGACGGTCGCCGCCTCGACCGCGCCGAGAGCCGGGGCAAGCATCTGCTCCTTCATTTCGAAGGGGGCCTGGTACTGCACAGCCACCTGGGCATGCGCGGCTCGTGGCAGATCTATCGCGATGGCGAGCGCTGGAGGCGACCGGCCCGGCGGGCCTGGGTGGCACTGCGCGGGAACGGGGCCGAGGCGGTCAACTTCGGCGGCTCGACCATGCGGATCGCCCGCGAGGCGCAGCTGAGGCGCGATCCGCGGCTGGCCGGCCTGGGCCCCGACCTGCTGGCGAACGATCTCGACGTCGCCGCCGCGGCCGCCGGCGTCCGCATCGACCCGACCACGGAGCTCGGCGAGGCCCTACTGGATCAGCGGCTGGTCGCCGGGATCGGGAACATCTTCAAGTCGGAGGGCTGCTTCGAGGCCGGGCTCGCTCCCCAGCGCCGAATCGAATTCCTGAGCGACGACGAGCTGATCGCGGTGCTGGAGGCGACCCGCGCCCTGATGCTCGACTCCGTGGAAACCGGGCGCCAGCCGAGCCGGGTCTACCGCAAGGCCGGCAGGCCGTGCCCGCGCTGCGGGACGACGATCCGCTCGCGCGCCCAGGGCGATGCGGCCCGGGCTACCTACTGGTGCCCGCGGTGTCAGCCTCCGAGTCCCGGGTGAGGACCGCCAGCAGGGGCCCGAAGGGCCGTGAGCAGCGATAATCGTCGTTGGGATGGAGAACGGAGCGAGACAAGGCATCGTCGAGCTCCTCGGCCGCGTACCGCTCTTCTCGGAGCTCTCGCCGGAGGAGCTCGAGCGCGTCGCCAAGCTCGCGATCCCCAGGAGCTTTCCCGGAGACACCCGGGTCTTCCACGAGGGCGATCCCGGAGACGCCTGCTACATCGTCAGCCGGGGCAGCTGCCGGGTGATCCGGCAGCACTCCGATGGCCGCGTGATCACTCTGGCGACCCTGGGCCCCGGGGCGATCTTCGGCGAGCTGGCGATGCTCGACGGCGAGAAGCGTTCCGCGAGCGTGGAGGCCGCGGAGAACACCGAGCTGCTCGCGCTCCCCGCGATCGACATGCGCACGCTGATCCGCGAGCACCCTGACATGGGCGAGAAGCTGATCGTCGCCCTCACGCGCCGGCTGCGGGAGGCGAACGAGCGGATCGCGCGCCAATCCTTCCAGACCGTCCCGAGCCGGGTGGCCGGTGTGCTCAACCAGCTGCTCGCCGAGGAGGCGGCCACCCCCCTGGTCAGGGACGGCGTCACGATCCAGCTCAGGCAGTCCGACCTCGCCCAGATGGCGGGCACCTCGCGGGAGAGCGTCAGCCGGTTCCTGGCGACGCTCGAGCGAGCCGGCGTGGTGCAGGTGGGTCGAGGGAGGGTGACCGTGATCGAGCCCGAGCGCCTCGACGCCTACATCTTCTAGTGAAGCCCCTCGGCCGCTCGCCCGAGTTCGCGGAGCAACGGGCGCGGATGGTCGAGCGCCAGCTGCGGCACCGTGGGATCGACGACGAGCGGGTGCTCACCGCCATGGGTGCCGTCCCCCGCGAGGAGTTCGTGCCCGATGCGGTGCGCGGGAGCGCCTACAACGACTCGGCTCTGCCCATCGGGTACGAGCAGACGATCTCGCAGCCGTGGGTGGTGGCGGCGATCTGCCAGGCGATGCGCATGCAGGGCGACGAGAACGTCCTCGAGATCGGCACCGGCTCCGGCTACTCGGCGGCGGTGCTGGCGAAGCTGGCCCGGCACGTCGTCAGCATCGAGCGGGTGCCCGAGCTCGGTGAGGGCGCCCGGCGCAAGCTGGAGGAGCTCGGCATCGCGAACGTCGAGGTGATCGTCGGCGACGGGAGCCGCGGGCACCCCGAGGAAGCGCCATATGACGCGATCGCCGTCCACGCGGCCAGCCCCGAGGCACCTCACAGCCTGCTCGGCGAGCTGGCGAGCGAAGGTCGCCTCGTCGTCCCGATCGCCGCTGGCTCCGCGGACCTCCTCACGGCCTTCGTCCGTGAGGACGGCGGCCTGCGCCAGGAGACGATCGGCCCGTGTCGCTTCGTGCCCCTGATCGGCGCGGAGGGCTTCAACCCCCCTGAGTCCGCCCAGTGACCGGCCGCTACCGCCGCGCCTGAAGCGGCGGGCGAAGCCCGGGAGCGACTTGTGTTGGGCGGCCGCTGTCGCCGCGCCTGAAGTAGGCTCGCCCCAGTGAACTCCGCCCTCTACGTCCTCAACTTCTACTCGCCGATCTTCGTCGACCAGCTGCGCAGCGGGCGAAAGACGGCGACGATTCGCCTGGGCGACAAGTCCCGAAAGTACAAGCGTGGGCAGGTCGTCTGGATCACCGTCGGATACCGGCACCAGCCGCGCGAGAAGATCTTCGCGGCCGTGATCGACGACGTGGAGGTCAAGAAGGTCCAGGAGCTCTCGCCCCGCGACATCGAGCACGACAACCCCGAGTTCCGCCGCCGCGAGGAGACCGTCGACTTCCTCGAGACGATCTACACGCGTCCGATCGGCGACGACGACACGGTCACGGTGATCCGCTTCTCGCAGATCGTCGAGCGCCCGAGCACACAGTTCGGCAACGGCGAGACGCCCTCGCGCAACTGAACCGGGGCGGCGCCGGCCCCGCAGCTGAGAGGGCGATGGCCGAGTACCGCTTCCTCACCACCTTGCTGCTCGAGGCCGACCGCGAGCATCACGAAGTTCGATAAGCCGCATCTGCTCAAAGGGCGATGCCGAGGGCCTGCCAAGCGGCTGGGGTTCCGCTGCTCGCGATCGACTGACTCGGATCACTCGAGGCGGACCTTGGGCAGGATCCGGTCGAGCCAGCTTGGCAGCCACCAGTTGGCTGGTCCCGCAACCTTCATGAACGCCGGGACTATGAGCAGCCGGACGAGTGTGGCGTCGAGGATGACCGCCGTCGCCAGGGCGAAGCCGAACTGCTTGAGCTCCAGCACGTCGGCGACCAGGAAGCAACCGAAGACGGCGGCCATGATCGCGGCGGCGGCGACGATCGGACGCGCGGTGTGCGCGATCCCCGTCGCCACGGCTTCCTCGTTGTCGTGCGTCTCCAGGTAGTCCTCCTGCATGCGGCGGATCAGGAAGACCTCGTAGTCCATGGAGAGGCCGAAGAGGACCGCGAAGGTCATGACCGGGAGGTAGGACTGCACGAAGCCCACGCTGGTGAACCCGAAGAGATGCTCGAGGTGACCGTCCGTGAACACCCAGGTGGTCAAGCCGAAGGCGGCGGCGGTCGCGAGCAGGTTCATCAGCACGGCCTTGAGCGGAAGCAGCACGGAGCGGAAGACGACCAGCAGGTAGAGGAACGACAGTGCCACCACGATCCCCAGGACGAGCGGCAGCTTGGCGATGCTCTCGTTGCCGAGGTCGTCGAATTGCGCGGTCGCACCGCCGACCAGCATCTGCGGGCCGCCCGACACCGTGTATGACGGGATGATCTTGTCGCGAAGGTCGTTGACCAGGTCCGTGGCCTCGGTGGAGTCGATCCGGGACCGGGAGATGACGGTGATGATGGTGCGGTTCGAACCCTCGGCGACGTTGACGGTCTGGGCGACGAGCGTCTTCGCGGCCGGGTCACGCTCCAGGCGCGCCAGCGCCTGCGGGGAGACCTGGCCCTCCGCCTGCCTGAGCAGGGTCGTGATCGAGTAGACGGCCGCCACTCGCTGATCCTGGGAGAGGGCACTCGTCAGCCTGTCGATTCTGGCCAGGTCGCTCGCGCTCAGGGGCCCGGAGCCCTGGTGGGAGGCCAGGATCTGCGTCGGAGACATCGCCCCCGGGCTGAAGGAGCGCTCGAGGATGATCTCCGCCTTGCCGGAGGGAGTGTCGGAGACCGCGGCCAGGCCGAGGTCGACGCCGACCTTGAGCCCGAAGATGGGGAGCGCGAACACGATCAGGAGCGCCACCGCGGGGAGAGCCAGCCACGGGTGGGCGAGGACGGTGCGGGCCCACCGCTCCCAGCCGCTCGGACGGTCCGGGGGGCGCTCGCTCTCGTCCGCCGGCTGGAACCGCTTCGGCAGTCCCCAGCGGTTGACCCGCTCCCCGAGCGCCGCCAGCAGAGCGGGCAGCATGGTCCACGCAGTAACCAGCGTGCACGCCACCACCAGCACGGCGCCGACCGCGATCCCCTGGAAGATGGGGGACTTGACCACGAAGAGCGAGAGCAGCGAGATCATCACGATCGTGCCGGAGTAGAGGATCGTCCGGCCGCTCGTCGTCATCGCGGTCCCGACGGCGCCCGGGACGGGATCGGGGCGTCCCTCGCGCTCGGCGCGGGCGAGCTCCTCGCGGAACCTCGTCAGAATGAAGAGGGAGTAGTCGATCGCGACCCCGACGCCGATCATCGTGATGATCGAAAGCAGGAAGGCGTCGGCGTTGAATCCCAGCATCAGGACCAGCACCGCGAGGGCCCCCATTGTCCCGGTGAGGCTGATGATCGCCGTGAACAGAGGGATGGACGCCGCGACCACGGCGCCGAGCGCCAGGAGGAGGACGATGAAGGCGACCGGAATGCCGAACGACTCCGCCCGCTCGACGTCCGCGTTCTCGACGTCGATCAGGTCGTTGGCCGAGGGCGAGTAGCCCGTCAGGTACGCGTGGACCGGGCCCGAGCCGGCGGCCGAAGCGACCGCGTCCTGGACGCTGTCGGCCCGGTCGGATCGCTGGCTGTCATCCCCGTTCAGTCCCAGGGAGGCAAGTGCCGCGTGTCCGTCCGCGGAGACCTGACCCTGCGCTCCCGGATCGGTCGGACCGAGCACGGCGACAACCCCCGTCTCGCCCCGCGCCTTCGCCAGCACCCGCCCGACGGTCGCCCGGTAGGCGGGATCATTGATGGTCAGGGTGCTCGAGTCGAAGACGATCACGTCCTGCTCGGCTCCGGCGGCGCTGAAGTCGGTCGAAAGCAGATGGCTGACCTTGCTCGAGTCCGAGCCTGTGACGCTGTAGTCCGACGGGACCAGCGAGGACAGCAGGTGCGGATAGGCAACCCCGGAGGCGACCAGCAACGCGCCCCAGACAGCCATGACTCGCCAGCGGTGGTGGGCCACCCAGATTCCCCACCGGACAGCCAAGGTCGGCCGGGGCCCGCCAGGGCCGCCCGCACGGCCAGGACGAGCGACGGGGCGTCCGTCCTGAGACCTCTCTCGACGGCGGCTCAGCAATGGCAGCTGCACGATTCGAAGGCTTTCAGGCGCCGGCGAGCCGGACATCGAGGCGGAGTACCCGGCGGCACTCCGTAGTGGGTGCGGATAGCAACGGGTAGCTACAATCAGCGGCGCTCTGGCACTCTCCTATCGAGAGTGCCAAGCTTGACTCGCAGGCTTGAGACACACCAACCAGACCCAGGAGGAATGCCGATGAAGTTGAAGCCGCTAGGCGACCGCCTGATCGTGCAGGCGGTCGAGGAGGAGGAGACGACCGCAAGCGGGATCGTCCTTCCTGACACGGCCAAGGAGAAGCCGCAGAAGGGCAAGGTCCTCGCCGTCGGTGAGGGAGCCATCAACGAGGACGGCAGCCGTCGCCCGCTCGACGTGAGCGAGGGCGACGAGGTCCTCTACTCCAAGTACGGAGGCACCGAGATCACCGTCGACGGGGACGAGCTGCTCGTCCTGCGCGAGTCGGACGTGCTCGCGAAGGTCGGCTAATCACAGGACTTAAGGAAGGAGGAAGCACACATATGGCTCACAAGGAGCTGTTGTACGACGAGGATGCGCGCGGCGCCCTGCAGGACGGGGTCGACATCGTGGCCAACGCGGTCAAGGTGACGCTCGGTCCGAAAGGCCGCTACGTCGTCCTCGACAAGAAGTTCGGCGCGCCCACGATCACCAACGACGGCGTCACCATCGCCCGAGAGATCGACGTGGAGGACGTCTTCCAGAACCAGGGCGCGCAGCTGGTCCGCGAGGTGGCGACCGCCACCAACGACGTCGCCGGTGACGGCACCACCACCGCGACGCTGCTCGCCCAGACGATCGTCCGGCACGGCCTCAAGAACGTGGCCGCCGGCGCCAACCCGCTCGGACTGCGCCGCGGTATCGAGAAGGCCGTCGAGACCGTCGTCGAGAACCTCCGCGAGAAGCAGTCGAAGGAGATCTCGGGCAAGGAGCAGATCGCTCGAGTCGCCGCGATCTCCGCGGCCGACGACGAGATCGGCAACATCATCGCCGACGCCATCGACAAGGTGGGCAAGGACGGCGTGGTGAACGTCGAGGAGGGTCAGACCTTCGGGATGGAGCTCGAGTTCACCGAGGGCATGCAGTTCGACAAGGGCTACATCTCGCCCTACATGGTCACCGACCAGGACCGCATGGAGGCCGTCCTCGAGGACCCGTACATCCTGATCGCCAACCAGAAGATCGGCTCGGTGCGCGACATCCTGCCGGTGCTCGAGCAGGTGATGCAGGGTGGCAAGTCGCTGCTGATCATCGCCGAGGACGTCGAGGGCGAGACCCTGGCGACCCTGGTGGTGAACAAGCTCCGCGGCACCTTCACCGGCGTGGCCGTCAAGGCCCCCGGCTTCGGTGACCGTCGCAAGCGGATGCTGGAGGACATCGGCATCCTCAGCGGCGGCGAGGTGATCACCGAGGAGATGGGCCTGAAGCTGGAGAACACCCAGCTCGATCAGCTCGGCAAGGCGCGTCGCGTCGTGGTCTCGAAGGACACGACCACGATCATCGACGGTGCCGGCGACGCGGAGCAGATCAAGGGCCGCATCAAGCAGATCAAGCAGGAGGTCGAGACGACCGACTCCGACTTCGACCGCGAGAAGCTGCAGGAGCGGCTGGCCAAGCTGGCCGGCGGCGTCGCGGTCGTCAAGGTCGGTGCGGCGACCGAGACCGAGATGAAGGAGAAGAAGCACCGCGTCGAGGACGCCTTGCAGGCGACCCGGGCGGCGCTCGAGGAGGGCATCGTCCCGGGCGGCGGCGTCGCGCTGCTGAACGCCCAGGAGGCGATCTCCCTCGACTCCTATGACGACGACGACGAGCGGACGGGCGCATCGATCATCCAGCGCTCGCTCGAGTCTCCGATCCGGCAGATCGCCGAGAACTCGGGCTTCGAGGCCTCCGTCGTGGTCGAGAAGGTCCGCGGCCTGAAGGCCGGCGAGGGCCTGAACGCGGACAATGGCGAGTTCGGCGACCTGATCGCCGCCGGCGTCATCGACCCGACCATGGTCACCCGCTCGGCGCTGCAGAACGCCGCATCGATCGCCAAGAACATCCTCACCACCGAGGCCATCGTGGCCGAGCCGCCCGAGAAGGAGCCGGCCGGCATGCCCGGTGGCGGCATGCCCGACATGGGCGGGATGATGTAATTCGCTCAACAGGCGAGTGTTTGCGAAGGGCCCGGGCCGACCGGGCCCTTCGCCTTTCTGCGGAGACGCAAGCTCCGGATCGCCGGCCCGCGCTGAGCGGCGGGTAGGCCTTGCTCGTCGTCGATCGCGTACCGAGCGGCTAGCTCTGGATCCCGAGGACCGCGCCCATGGGCCGTGGCTGGACGCCGAGCCGCTCGGCGTCCAGGGTGCCCCGCTCGCTCGTCATCGGCACCTCCATCAGCTCCGCCTCCTCCCAGGTGGCGAACACCGACGGCCCGCTGAGCAGCTCGAGACCGCGCAGGCTCGCCCGCACCAGCGCTGTCGGCAGGTGCATGAGCGGCCGGTTCCGCCCCCTCGCCTCCATGACCCGCTCGACGATCCCGTCGTAGGAGAGCACCTCCGGCCCGGCGAGCTCGTAGCGCCCCAGCGTGCCCTCGTCCGAGGCGCTCCCCTCTGCGGCCCCGTCCACGGCGGCGGCGACGCATCCGGCGACGTCCCGGGCCCAGATCGGCTGGTAGCGCGCGGTTCCCGAGCCCGAGATCGGCATCGCCGGCAGAATCGAGAGGCGCTGCAGCAAGGTGATCCATCGATCGCCTGGTCGGTAGACGATCGAGGGAGCGAAGACGGTGGTGCTGAGCGGCGAGTGCTCCACAGCGTGCTCGGCCAGGGCCTTTGAGCGGAAGAAGCGCGTCCGCTGAAAGGGCGTAGCGCCGATCGCCGAGAAGAAGAGGAACCGTTCGACCCCGGCCCTCTCCGCGGAGCGCAGCAGGCGGCTGGTGGCGAGCCCGTTGAGCTCCTCGATCGTGCCCCCGGGCTGGTCTCGGATGGTCGCAGCCAGATGGATGACGGTGTCGATGCCGCGCATCGCGTGACGGATCGAGGGAGGGTCGCGAAGGTCTCCGAGGGCGATCTGGACGTCCACCCGGTGCTCGCCGAGCTT
>DATGDO010000165.1:0-5101 GCA_035310805.1 Solirubrobacterales bacterium | reverse complement strand
GAGGTCTGTGCGATGAGCTCGTCGGGCATTTCCAGCGGATCGACCGCGTAGGCGGCGATCCGCTCCAGCTCACCGGCGCCGAGGCGCTGCCGTGCCATGGCGACGGCGCCGCCGCTTTCGGCGCGCGCCCGTGCCACGTTTGGGGAGTCGACCCCGCTCGTGGTCAATGAGGGGCTGGGCTCAGGCCCGCGCCCTCGCCCCGGCGGTGAGCCGGGCCGGCGCGAGTCCTCGGAAACGAGCTGACGGAAAGGGTCCCCGGCACGAAGCAGGGCACGATCGCCGCTGGCACGCAAAACGAATGTCCCGGGACGGGCGAGGGAGCAGAAGCTCGTCACCGAAAGCTCCTGGCCACGTTCATCCACACGCTGCTCGAGCAAGCCGGTGCGCATGTCGAGCGTCCGCTCCACCCGCATCCCCGGCCGATGCGAGAGCTCGAGTTGGGTGCAGTCCGGCAGTGGGAGCAGATCGGTGTCCGCCCCCTTGCCTCGAAAGAGGCCGGGCGCCCTCACCCTGGAAGTCCCAGCCGGATGCTGGACGACGGGCGCGCCGGCGACGCCAAGCAGCCCGTCACCGATCTCGAGCATCGCGGAGTACGCGCGCTCGTGATCGGCCGCGACGTCGGCAACGTATACCGTCCAGCCGGGCTCGTGCACCCGCCGTGGCCCGCTCGCTGGTCCCTCCACCCGGAAAGCGAATCACACCAGGCAGCAGGGGGTATCCCCTATATCGATGCTTGGTTTGCCGAGCGGAACAACGGGTGGCCTGGCTGAACGAGGTGAGACGGGGATGCGGATTGCGATCCTGGCGCCGCCCTGGATCCCCGTTCCGCCGCCGGAGTACGGCGGAACCGAGCAGGTCATCGACCTCTTGGCGACCGAGCTGACCCGACGGGGACACGATGTCACCCTGTACGCCCCGCCGGGCACGAACTCCCGGGCCCAGGTCGTGCCGGTCCTGGAGCGCCCCCACCCCGATCAGATCCAGATGGCGATCTTCGAGGCCGATCATGTCGCCTCCGCCTTCGACGGCATCGGGGAAGCCCTCGCTGCCGGTCGACCCTTCGACATCGTGCACGATCATTCCGGCTTCACCGCGTGGGCCTTCGCAGATCGGCTCGAGGTCCCGTTGATCCACACCCTGCACGGTCCGTTCACCAACGAGACCAGAGATTTCTACCGCCGTCATGCCCGGAAGGGATGGGCGATTGCGATCAGCCGCTATCAAGCCCGCCGCGCGCCCGCGGAGCTGAGGATCGTCGACACGATCTACAACCCTCTCGTCGTCGACGACTTCCCGCTCGTCGAGAAGAAATCTGGCTACCTGCTCTGGGTGGGGCGGATGAACGAGGAGAAGGGCCCGCAGCGTGCGATCGCGGCTGCTCGCCGCGCTGAGAGGCCGCTTGTAATCGCGGGCCCAGTGCAACCTGGCCAGGAGGAGTTCTTCGCCCGTGAGATCGAGCCCCACATTGACGGCGATGGGGTCACCTACATGGCGGAGATCGGCGGCTCGAAGAAGGCGAAGCTATTCGCGCACGCAACGGCGTTCCTGATGCCGATCCGCTGGCCGGAGCCGTTTGGCCTTGTGATGACGGAGGCGATGGCATGCGGCACCCCCGTCATAGCGTTCCCGGAGGGCTCCGCGAGCGAGGTCGTCAGGCACGCCGAGACCGGCTTCCTGGTGAACGATGAGGAGGAGATGGCAACCGCCGTCGGCCGGGTAGCGGAGCTTGAGCCAGCCCGCTGCCGCGAGTACGTGCGTGAGCGCTTCGACATCGTCGCCGTCACCGAGGCGCATGAGCGGGCCTACCGGAGGGTCGTCGCGCACGCCTCTCCGCTTCGCCCCGGCTGAACCAGCGAGGCGGAGTCGTTCCGCTCCCTCAGGCCGCGAGCAGCAGGGCCAGCGCCCACAGAGAAACCACGTGAAAGCTCTGATCGACCGCCACGGCCAGATAGGTTGGCGGCGGATTGGGGGTGCCCTTGACCGCGGACATGTACGCAAGCACGAGGCGCCCATCATCGATCACGAGGTGGGGCAGCGCGATCAGGGCGCCGGCGCCGACCGCGATCGCAATCCCTCGCGCGTCGCCTATCCAGATCAGCGCCGGGATGAAGCTGAGGGTGTAGGTGAAGATGTGCGAGAGGAGCGCCCGGCGCGCGGTCGGATCGCGTCCCAGCCCTCTGTACTTGTGAGTCGCCTGCCACTCGCTCTGCACGAGGAAATCCCCCACCAGGTGAGAGACGAGGAAGACGACCGAGACCTCGGCCCAGCTCACGCGCCGAACAGCTCCACCGGGGCGCCCGCGAGCGCCTCGCGCGCGGCGATACGGCCCGCCTCGCGGGCCGCGTCGAGCTGGTGGAACTCGAGCAGGCCCACCCCCTCGGCCCGCGGCTTGATCGTGAGGTCGGCATGACGCTCCGCCGCTTTGGACGTGTTCGAGCTGCCGATCAGCAGCACGCGGGTGAGCGTCTCCCCGAGGCTGGGGGTGCGCAGCTCGCGCCGGTCGTCCTCGCCATCGATCGCGAGCCGGGCGGTGTCGGCTGGACGCTCGAAGCTGGCCTTCACGTCGACAGCGATGATCGGGCCCTCTCCAAGCTCCGCCATCGACGCGACGGGGAGGTTGTCGACCAGGGAGCCGTCCACGAGCAGCTGGCCGTCGTGGATCTGCGGCGCGGCCAGCACCGGAATGCAGAAGCTGAAGCCAACCGCCTCCCACAGCGGACCCCAGCGGCTGACGACGAGATCGCCGCTTCGCAGCTCCGCCGCGCCGGCGAAGAAGCTGCGCTCCAGTTCCTCGATCGATGCTCCGCCGAAGATCCGATCCAGCATCGCCCGGGCACGATCGCCGCGGATCAGAGAATGGCGCGGAATCGTGTAATCGCCGAGGGGCTGACGCCGGATCCATTCCTCGTAGCAGCGCGCGTCGATCTCCTCCCCATTCATTCCCATCGCGAACATCCCCCCGATGAACGCGCCCATGCTGACTCCGCCGACGCGGTCGATGGTCACCCCGGCGGCCTCGAGCTCCTCCACCACGCCGATGTGGGAGAAGGCGCGCGCGCCGCCGCCAGAGAGCACGAGGCCGACGGAGTGCCCCGCAAGACGGCGGCCCATCCGTTCTACGTCAGCATCAAAGGTGTCGCTCCGCACGGCATGCGTCTCACCCGGGTCAAGGGCCTCGGCCCAGGCGTGCAGCGCTCCTGATCCCTCGCTCACGTTCCAGCCGACCAGGTCACAGCCCCGCAGCTCCGGCCTTCCCTCCGCCTCGCGGGGCGGGTCATCGCCGCTGCCGACAGCAAGTATCCGGTCGGCTTGCTGGAGGCAGAACCGGGTCCAGGGATCGCCGTCAAAGGGGGAGCCGCCGGCGAGGACCAGCTGGTCGTTGGCAGCCTCGGCCCGGTCGAGCAGCGGCGCGTATGCCGCCACCGGGTCGGCGTCGCCCTTCGGAATCTGGGCCTCCGTGCCGTCGAGCCGCTCGACCTTTCCCCAGCGACCAAGGGCGTCCTGCAGCCGCTTGGCGAGGTCGGGGACGGGCGCCCGGCGATCGAGCGCCACGAGCAGGATCGTGACGGGCACGGAGCGGGACTGCGGCAGAGTGCCGACGCTGTCGCGAAGCTGTGAGCCGAGCGCCCGCGTCAAGGCCATCGAGACCTCGGGCTCCTCGGTCAGCAGCTTCTCGAAGTCGTCACGGTCGATCTCGATCAGGTCGCTGTCCCGGGCGGCGCGAACCGAGGCCGAGCGCGGCATCGAGGTGAGCAGCGCCAACTCCCCCAGGGCCGCGCCGCGACCGAGCACGCGCATCACCGATCCATCTTCCCTCACCACCTCCAGGCGCCCCGCCCGGATCACGTAGAGCGCATCGGCGTCGTCTCCCTCGCGAAAGAGCCACTCTCCCGCGGTCACACCGATCTCGGTCGAGCGGTCTGCGATCGCCCTTCGCACCGGTTCCGAGAGCGGCGCGAAGATCGGCGCCCGCGCGAGGAAATCTGCTGCCGTCTCGGGCCGGTGTTCGGGCTCGCTTGGCCTCTGCGCTCGCGGTCGCTGCTGGCGGGTGGGGGCGAGCCGCCGATCCTCCGGCCTTCGCTGGTCCTCCAGGACGAGGCGCGTCGCGGCTCCCAGAGATGGTGTCCTGCGAACGTCATCCTCGGTCCGCAGGCGACTGACGCCGAGGCAGCCGAGCCCCGCCGAGGTGAGGCAAACGGCCGCGAATGTCCAGGCGTTGTCGAAGGCGTTCGCAGCCTCCTGCGGCCCGGGCGTTCCGATGATCGCGATCACCGCGGCGACCCCGAACGCAGCCCCGACCTGACGGGCCACGGCGTTGAGGCCGGTGGCGGTGGCGAACGCCTCTCCCGGGGCCGAGGCGACGGCGGCACCGCTCAGGTTCGGGAACAGGGTGCCCGCTCCGATCCCGAGCAGGATCATCCCCGGCAGCCACTCCCCGATGAAGTCGGGCGTGATCCCGACCCGTGCCACGAACCAGTACACGGCGCCCCCCCAGAACAGACCGCCGGCGACGAGTATGGGGCGGTGCCCGAACCGCTCCGCGAGCCGGCTCGTCGGCCCGGCGACCGCCGCGGCGATGAATGGGCCCGGGGTGATCGCGAGGCCCGCCTTGAGCACCGAGTACTGCCAGACCCCCACCAGGAAAAGCACGTTGGCGAGCGTGTAGCCATAGAAGCCGGCGGCAGCGAGAATCGTGGTGGTATTGGCGACCGCAAAGGTGCGGATTCGAAACAGGCCCAGGTCGACGATCGGCGAACGGTGCCAGCGGCAGCGCCGGACGAAGAGCGCGCCAAGGGCGGCCGCGACTCCGAACGCCACGAGGATCCTCGGGCTCGTCCAGCCCCACTCCTCGCCCTTTACGACCGCGAGCACGAGCGAGGAGATCGCGATCGCGAAGATCAGGGCGCCGAGCAGGTCGGGCATACGCCGTCGTCCCGGCTCCCTGCTCTCGACGAGCTGGCGCCGGGAGAGGACGTAGGCGATCACCCCGATGGGCAGGTTGACCAGGAAGACAAGCCGCCAGCTCTCGGCGGCGACCAGCAAGCCGCCCAGTGTGGGACCGATGCCGGCGGCGAGCGCCGCGACCGCTGCGAGCAGGGCG